>JAHDGS010000005.1:17615-57445 GCA_020627505.1 Myxococcota bacterium | reverse complement strand
CAACCAATCATTCAGATTGATGATCCACCTGTGACACGGCAGACGTGGTTTCGTGGCGGTGGTGGCGTTGCATTATTTCCACGGACAACAGATCAAAGTCTTGAGGTTGTGATTGGCAGTGGTCTAAAAGATAAAGTCAGTCGATTGGGACCGATTGATGCCATTTCATTTGGAATTGAGTTTTCCTTGCGACCACGGCTATATTCTTCTCAAATTCAAAGTCGTTTACTTGAGTTTCGATTGCCATTTGAGGTGATGCTCCCGATTAAGCACGGCAGTTCACAGCTCGATGTCGTCATCGGTGGACATGGTGGCATTGGTTTTTTGGATTCGTCACACGTCAATGATACGGCCAACACAGCTCGTTACGCTTTTGAATCAAAGCGATACCCTCGATTTGCTGGCCGGCTCGGTATTGAGTGGTCTTGGCTGGCATCGCTTTCCACCCGTTTACAGTTCTTTGTCCCGCTTCAACCTTTATCTCTCTTTGTTGAAGAAAGTGAGATATTATTTGATGAAGCTAACGTAAGTGCCGGATTTTATTTAAATTTTATTTTTTAAAAAATTGACATCTATTTTAAAGATCTTGCGCCTTTCCGGGAACTTTAAAGTAAGCGTGCAGATTGGCTCAAAATGTATCTGCATTGTCTTCTGATTGGGTTTTTAGAGGTGTTTGTGAGATGTTAGGACAGATGGCGTTATCGACAACAGAACAGGGGCACAGCCAGCTCCCTAAAAAAAGTTCAGCGGCATTGGCTGAAGCGTTCGATTTACATGGCCCATTTTTGTTGCGTGTTGTTGAACGTAAGATTGGTGCCGGTCCGCATGTTGAAGATGTTGTTCAAGAGGTCTTCATTATCGCCTTTCAGAAATGGAATGAAATAGGCTCATATGAATATCTGAAAACCTGGTTATATCGCGTTGCCATGAATAAGTGTATGCATGCGAAACGTTCGTATGCGCGTCGTGGGCGGCTTGCAGATCATTTCGATCAACATCAACATGTTCATGAAGAGCATATTGCTCAGCCAGAGGCAGAGGCACGCGTCCATCAGCGCGATCAGGCACGACTTGTCCGTATGGCAATCGAAAAACTCTCTGATTCTGTGAGAGACATTTTTGTGCTTTATGAGTTAGAGGGTGTAGCAGGTAAAGAGATTGCAGAGATGCTCGATATGCCATTGAATACAATTTGGTCGCGGTTAAGAAAAGCGCGCGGAGAATTTAAATCTGCGTGGTTGAAATTAGAAAATGAAATGAATACCAAGGAGGCGCAATGACTCAAGATAAAGATATGCCTCGTTTGATTGACGATCCGATGTTCAAGAAGGATTTTGTCGATCTGAATCTCGAGCAGACATTACTCTCAAAACACGATCTGCCAGATATGCGTCAAAATGTTGTGAAGGCCGCGCTTGCAGCTGGTGGAATATCTCTGCTCTCTCTTGGGGATGCTGCGCATGCAACCTCAGAAACAGCAGCCTCGACCAGTGCTGCTGTGGCGACAGCAACAACTGCAGGACTATCGATGAAGGCAGCATTGGCGGGTGCACTCACATTAGCAGCTTTGTCTTATGGTGCGGGTCGTTTTCATGAACAGACGATTCAAGTTCAAAAACAAGAATCAGCAGAAGTTATGGTTGTACAGCCATCAATTGTGATAGATGAGAAAAAGATTCTTGAAGAAAACGAGCTTCAAGAAATTGGTATCGAAACAAACGAACAATTGGAGATCGATGCGCAAGGTTCACCTACAGATACTCAAAATGTGCGGACGCTTAATAGCTCGGATATAACGGTACAAAAAGATCAGCAGCCAAAAGAGGAGAAGGCTATTCATGAAAGAATGGTAACCAAACCTAAGACATCTGATATCGCTCATGTCAAACCTGAAGTAGCATCGAAGTCAGATGAAGTTGATATGCCGATTATAGAAGAGAAGCTTTCAGATGACATTTACAATCAAGCGCGTGAAATTCAATTTGTGCCTGTGGCAAATCAACAACCTGTTTTAAGTGGTGGTTCAGGCCGAGTCAGTGGTGAGAAAGAGAATGAGCGGACTGCCGGTCGTCAACAAACGACACGGACAACAACGACATCGACATCGAAGCGTTCTGCGAAAATGTCAGGTGAAGTAGCGCACTTTAGACGTGCCTATCTGGCGATGGCGTCAGGTAAATATGAGATGGCTGCATCCTTATTTTCATCCTATTTAAAGGACTACCCAGAAGGAGAACTTCGCATTGAAGCACGTATTCGATGGTTGGAAGCGCAGCTCAAGCTGAAAGATTTTAAGCGTGTGAAAGAGATCGGCTTGAATTTAAGCCATGCCCTCAAAGGTTCGGCGTATCAACAAAATGCGATTGAGTTAACGCTCCGCTCATTTAAGGCACTTGGCGAATGCCAGAAGGGGGCTGGTGTTTTATCGAAGAAGCTGAAAGAGGATGACGTAGGTTTCCGTAAGGTTCAAAAAGCGACGCAAGACATTTGTCGATGAGCTGCTAGTTCCTTTTAGGTTATCAACTAAAACGAATCGAATCGTTCATTCACCCAGTTACGTATAAGCTGATGCAACATATCAAGGGTTTCGATATTTTCGTGATGAATCTCATGGTACACATTTTTAAATGTGAAGAGTTGCTTATCTGACGACCCAAGTCGTTCAACAAAAGCCTTTGTCCCTTGATAGTCGCAAATCGGATCGTCGATACTGTGATATGCGAGCACGGGCAGGTTGACACGCGGGGCAAGTTTATAAAACTCATCGGTCATACAGGCGAGGCTCATACCAAGTCTGACGGAAATATAACCGTGGTTGAGTGGATCGTTTTTATAACGTTCAACCTCTTTTTTAACGGTTGAAATACCTTTTGCGGCAACGGATGCCGGCAGTTGTAAACGCGGTTTCACTTTGAGTAAGAAACGGCCAGCACGCTTCATGATACGTAATAAGAGATCGTCCGGTGTTTTAATTGCAGGCGCAGATAAGATGACGCCTTTTAAATAATCAGGTGGTTCATGTGTTGTGATATAGCGACTGGTCACAGCGCCACCCATTGAATGCCCAAATAATATGATTGGAGCATCAGGAAATCGGTCGTGCACATGGGCGATCACTTGCATAAAATCATCAACGAGATGATCGACATTTTCGGCGTCGCCACGTGGCCCATCACTGAGACCATGGCCACGCGCATCAAAGCTGATGAGGCGAAGCGGTTCCGCAAAGAATGCCTGCAAGGTTCGTTCATGTCGGCCATGATGTTCTCCAAGACCGTGATGATGTAAAATAATGGGTGTGCCCTCATCCAGCAATTCGCTTGCCCACTCAGCCATCGCGAGTTGTGTTCCGTCTCTTAAAATCAATGCGTTTGAATGATGTATCCGCGAAGCTTTGAGTGCCTCACCATCTGTCGAATAAATTTGAAAAACACCATCCATTATTGGCCTCCATCGCAATCATTGGCACAGCCTGCATCATCAATATAAAGCGATCTATCATCTCTTGGAATAGGCAGCGGCCGCCGGTCGACTCGATTATCGGTGAGTGCCGTATCATTTAAGCTCGGCAAAACATCTTCGATCGGTTTCCGACAACTGAGCCACATCAATGTACTGGCTGCAATAAGATAGAATAGTGAACGCTTGTCCATATGAGGAGTGTAGCGTATAAAGTTGGTATTCAAAATGTATATGTGGTGATTTATGAAATGGCATTTCCATCAGCTCAAAAAGAGCGCTCGTTATCAAGAAACGATGACGTCTATGCGACAGCTGATGGCTGAGGGCCAGACTGACGCGGGTCATCTTCTCCTGTATGAATACACACCAATTGTGACGTTAACTCGGTCGACAAAAAAGGGTTCTCTTTTGTCATCCGAAGATGCTTTATATCGTGATGGTATTGAAGCGATTCGCACGGATCGTGGTGGCGACATCACATTTCATGGGCCAGGTCAGTTGGTTGGTTATCCGATTATTAAGCTTTGTTCACAAAAGACGTCTGAAACGAAAAACTATAACTTACTTGGGTATGTTCGATGGCTTGAAGATCGCCTCATCGATGCGTTGCAATCTTTAGGTGTAACTGGTTTATCTGTTGAACCAGGTTTTACAGGTGTTTGGCGGAACTCGAAAGCAGATCCTGTGAAGAGAAAGATCGTTCAGATAGGCGTTGGCGTCAATGGTGATGGGATGACTCGGCACGGCTTTGCGATCAATAATGACATGGATTTTTCATATTATTTCAAACATATCATCCCGTGTGGCATTGAAGATAGACCTGTCTCATCACTGAAAGAAGAAGGATATGATTTGACGCTAGAACGGCTTTCTGAGGCAGTGTGCTATTCGCTCGAAAAAGCAGGCCATCCTGACCATTGATCGTTATCATCATCAGTAAAATGCGCTCGCCAAAAAGCAGCACCACTGAGTCGTCCATCTTCAACTTGCTGCCAAATATATTCATGAGATTCTGTGAGGTTGCCTGGGTATTCACCAAGAATAACAGGTTTCTCAAACATCATATAATCTGAAAAGTCAGGTGTCGTGTCGCCAAATAATGGCCCGGGATACCAGTGAAACTGCAAAATATCGACTGGAATATCTTCGACAAAGTTGAGTGCGTCTTCAGAAGCAAGTCCAATTGTAATGGGCTGCGATGCAGATTCATGTAATGCAGTAACACAATCTTTTAAAAATCGATCAAGTTCTTGAGACGAGATATTGGCGAATGCTGAGCTTGTCAGCCAATCCGGTTCATTGATGATGTCCCAAGCTGCAATCTGATGGCTGCCTTCGAATGCGGCAACAAGTGGCTTGATGATATTGTTATTCAATGCGGCACGTTTCGTGTCGTCAGTGATCAGCTCACAATGACCCCCAATCTGAACACCACCATCGACTTTATCATCCGAACAGAAGTGAAAGTCTAAAATGGTCGGCATTAAAAAAACATCTTCGGGTAGCTTGTCGATTAAAAACTGTAGATTTGGGATCACATGTTCGTTTAAAGTGAGCGGTACACCTGTTTCATCGAACAAAACACCTGAACGCAAGTCAGGCAAAACAAACCATCTGAGCCATTTGATATCATTTCCAATAATATCTTCGATGATCATATCGAGGTCTTCTTCGTGGTCACGCAACCCTTGATCGCCTGTCCAAGGGTTTCCACCAAAATCAGATCCGTAATCGAGCCACGCAATATTTGCACCACGCCGCCAGTCGATCTCGGCCTGATGAACGACCATCGGCTCATCCATATTTTGATCGGGCCGTTTATCTTCTAATTGTGGACGGCAGGCTGAGAATATGGTCAGCACAACTAGACATATCAAGTGCAACATGTGCTTATTGTAATTTGTCTTGATTTATAGTGCAATCAAATGTGTTGAACTTGCCGCACCAGATAAGGCTGCGCGTTCTATATTACGTCTGACTTGTTCATCTAATATGGGATCCTCATCAGGAAAAGCACCCAGAATAACAGGGCGATCTATTCCACTGTAGTCTTCAAAAGTTGGCACGGAATGATATTCACGACTTGGGTACCAATGAAATTGGAGGATATCGATTGAAGTCTGTTGAAGCTGTTCAAGACTCTCTTCAAAGGCACATCCCAAAGTGACAAATTGATTGGCATGTTGATGAATCGCAATAGCGGATGCCTCTGCAAAATTCACAAATGCCGTGTCAGATATTTTATTCGAATAAGGTGGCGCGAGCCGATCGATTTCATCAGCAATATCCCACGCAATGATTTTATCGACTTGTTTGAAACGACTGGTCAGCGGAATGACGACGCGCTCAATAAATAACGTTCTTTGCGTTGGATTGGCGATGTATTGGCATATGTTTTGGTCCTCGCAGATATTTTGGTCGATAATGACAGGCATGATTTTCATATGGGTTGGCAATGCATTGAAGACCCGCGTGAGGCGATCAAAAACATGCGCGTGTAGACCTTGAAGCTCGCCATCATCACTAAATACTAAATCAGAATAGATATTAGTCAGAACTGGCCATCTTACCCAAGAAATATTATTATCAGCGAGCGTTTGAAGCTGTGTTCGGAATACTTCAGATTCGACACGTTCATCTGAAATGGATGCTTCAGTAGTCGTACTCTCTAGCCCAACGAAGCGATCTTCAGGTATTGAAAGGGCGATGTTAATGCCCTGATACAGGCTAAATGACTTTTGAGTAGGGTTGTCGTCACTTTCAACCGGCTCTGGTGCATCATATGATGCATAGGGTTCGCCACAGGCTGATAGGAGAAGGGTGGAGAGAAGAAGGACATTCGGTAAAATAAGAGGTCGAAGTGATACCATACTCCCGAATACCAATATTCAACACGTCATTCCAAAAATGACTCAGACTGTCTCATTTAAAGACAGAGGTCCCAATCTATGACAATTAGATAGCCTCAAATTTGAAAGATAGACTAGCTTTACGCATAATTATGTCATGCGAGGATTTATGCGAGGCCCGAATACATTTTTGAATCATTTTTTAACGCTAATCGGGCTTTTTGTTTTGGCATCATGCCAAGCCGATCCACCCGAGGCTGATATCGCACTCAGTGTTGCCCGGTCAAGTGAGCTCGCCCTATGCGATTTTGATTGCACAACAATTGGTGCAGAACCACTATGCACTTCGAGTCCGTTTTGTGAATGGCGGGCGGTATCCTCGTCTTGTATTTGTCAAGTTGCCGAAAGATGCACAGCTGATGCGGATTGTGATGATGGGAATGATTGTACAGCTGACACATGTAACAATCCTTCCTCCCCTTCAGCATTTTGTTCATATACCGATGAGACAAGTGGAACATCATGTAACGGTGGCACTGATGTTTGTGATGGCTCTGGCAGTTGTGTCGATTGTTTAATGGATTCTGATTGTTCAACCGGCGACAAATGTGTGTCGAATGTGTGTGAAGATTGTTCGAACTGGGAGGACTGCCCAACGTGCACCACAGAAGATGACTTTTGGTGTGCAGATTGCAATGGGTGCTTTTTCTGTAAGGGAGAAGATGGGGGCAGTAATACAGAAGAAGGCGGTACGTGTGGTGCTGGCCAGGAGTGTAATTGTCAGCCGGAAGAATTTGGTTGTCTTGCTTCTTTTTGGAATAGTGGTGGAGGATGTGTCGATTGTCATACCGATGGTTCTTTTCCGTGTGATTCATGTCCGGATGGTAGTCGTTATTGGGATGGTTCTGGTTGCGTCGAATGTGTCGCTGATTCAAATTGCCCTAGTGGAGAAACATGTGATGTTAATGGCGTATGTGGGGTCGTTGCTTGTGATAATGACTCCGATTGTTTGTCGCTTGGTTGTGATGCTGGTCTTTGTAATAACCCAGGAACAGTAGGATCTTCGTGTTCAACACAAGATGATGGAACCGGGCCGGGTTCTTGGTGTGACAATAATGCGCCGGGCGGAGACCCAGATATTTGTTGTGACGACAATGACCCATGTACTGAAAATATTTGTTCGGCTATTGGTGGATGTACTTTTGATATTGATGCGCCTGACGGGACGGCATGTGATGATGGTGGCGGTCCAGGTTCTGGTCAGTGTTCATCAGGTTCGTGTGTTGATTGTGTGAATAATGCAGGTTGTAGTGGCTCAACACCGATTTGTGATGGTGGAACATGTGTGGCTTGTGCTTTTGATGGTGATTGTCCAGCCATGACACCTTTTTGTACATCTAATCAGTGCTCTACATGTGCAACCAACGCAGATTGTGACGATGGCAACACATGTAATGGGACACAAACATGTTCTAATGCCTTTGCAGGTGCAGGATTCATGAATTGTGGTGGTGGTACAAATGAACCGAATGGGACGACTTGCGATGATGGAGCTTTGGATCAAGACGGTCAATGTGATGGAAGTGGCAATTGTGAAGACTGCACAGATAATAGTGGTTGTAATGTCGGCGATGTCTGTGATGGTGGTGCTTGTGTCACGCCTGCTTGTAGCAGTGACGCCGATTGCGATGATGGGAATGATTGTACAGATGACATTTGTAATAACCCTGGTACTGGTTCAGCGAGCTGTAGTAACCCGAACGAACCAATAGGTGAAATATGTGTAGATGGTGTTGCACCAGCTGCAGGTCAGTGTGATGGTAGTGGTGTTTGTGAAGATTGCACAGATAATGTTGGCTGTAATGCGGCAAATCCGATTTGTGTATCGAATAGTTGTGAAGAGTGTGGTGTTGATGGAGACTGTTTAGTTGGTGAGCAATGTAATGGGAGCAATAATTGTGTTATTTGTAATACAACAGGAGTGAGCATATGTTCGACGTGTCCAGCTGCAACGCCATATTGGGATGGAAGCGGGTGTGAAGAATGCGTCGTCGATGGTAACTGTGGTGGTATTGATGTATGTTCAGCTGGTACGTGTGTGACCCCTGCCTGTACTTCAGATGCAGATTGTACAGATGGCAATGATTGTACAGATGATGTATGTAACAACCCAGGCAGCGGTTCTGCTTCGTGCAGTAACCCGAATGCGTCCAGCGGATTTTCTTGTGATGATGGTGGTGGTCCGGGATCAGGTCAATGCAATGGAACAGGTACATGTGTCGATTGCGTAGATAATAGTGGTTGTGGAGTTGGCGATGTATGTGATGGGGGGAGCTGTGTGACGCCAGCGTGTATTGTCGATTCGGATTGTATAGATGGTAATGACTGTACAAGTGATGTCTGCAATAATCCGGGCACAGCTTCAGCATCCTGCAGCAATCCTGATGAACCTATTGGGGCAATTTGTGCTGATGGCATAGCGCCTGGGGACGGCCAATGTAATGGTGTAGGCCTTTGTGTTGATTGTGTTGATGTTGGTGGCTGTGATGTATCTGAGCCGATTTGTCTTGGTGCTTCAAATACATGTGTTGATTGCTCTAATGATGGTGACTGTGGCACAGGCGAAGAGTGTGATTTTCTAAATAATTGTGTGATTTGTGATGCAACGGGTTCTTCGACTTGTCCAAACTGCCCAGGTATAAACCCATATTGGGATGGAAGTAATTGTCAGCAATGTATTAATGATAGTAATTGTGGTGGTGGGGATATTTGTAACAGCGGTTCATGTGTTCCAACAACGTGTAATGCTGACGCTGATTGTGATGACGGAAATGAGTGCACAGATGATATATGTAACAATCCGGGCACAGCTTCAGCATCATGTAGCAATCCTGATGAACCTATTGGGACAATTTGTGCTGATGGTATAGCGCCTGGGGACGGGCAATGTAATGGTGTAGGCCTTTGTGTTGATTGTGTTGATGTTGGTGGTTGTGATGTATCTGAGCCGATTTGTCTTGGTGCTTCAAATACATGTGTTGATTGCTCTAATGATGGTGACTGTGGCACAGGCGAAGAGTGTGATTTTCTAAATAATTGTGTGATTTGTGATGCAACGGGTTCTTCGACTTGTCCAAACTGCCCAGGTATAAACCCATATTGGGATGGAAGTAATTGTCAGCAATGTATTAATGATAGTAATTGTGGTGGTGGGGATATTTGTAACAGCGGTTCATGTGTTCCAACAACGTGTAATGCTGACGCTGATTGTGATGACGGAAATGAGTGCACAGATGATATATGTAACAATCCGGGCACAGCTTCAGCATCTTGTAGCAATCCTGACGAGGTAAGTGGTACAATATGTACTGACGGTGCGGCGCCAGGAGATGGACAATGCGATGGCGCTGGTGCATGTGTTGATTGTGTCGATAATTTTGGTTGTGATGTGGCGCAGCCTGTCTGTCTAGGCACGAATATGTGTGCGGAATGTTTCAATGATGGTGATTGTGGCATCGGAGAGACATGTGACTTCTCAAATGATTGTGTTGATTGTGATATGACGGGTTCTTCGACTTGTCCAAACTGTGCAGGGGCGACACCTTATTGGAATGGTAGCAGTTGTGAAGAATGCATACAAAATTTCAATTGTGGTGGTGGAGATATCTGTATGGGTGGTGTCTGTGAGCCACCTGCACCGAACTGTGGCAATGGCGTATTAGACAGTGGCGAAGGCTGTGATGATGGTGGAACAGCACCAGGAGATGGCTGTGATGGTGGTTGTCAAATCGAAGCCTGTTATCAACTGAATGGTGGTGGTCCAGGTGTTATACCTCAAGTCGAAAATAGTTCATGCGGTGGATTGAATGTCTGCGATGGCATGGGCGCTTGCGTTATGCCGGCTTGTCAAAATAATGGTGACTGTACTGACCCGGGTCCATGCCTTGACGCCATCTGCGCAAATCCAGGAGAGCATGATGCTTCATGTGGCTCTACCGTCAATGATAGTGATTCAGCGACATGCGCAGATCCTGGTGCTTGCCGCACACGTGCTTGTAGCGCTGGATTATGTGCTCCGACTGATGATGGTATTGGAACAATATGTGATGATGGTGCGCTTGAGGGGGATGGACAATGTAATGGCACAGGTGGATGTGTCAACTGTACCGATGATTCAGGTTGTACAGGCGGTAATATATGTAATGCATCGAATCAGTGTGTCGCGCCCTCTCCAACCTGTGGAAATGGTGTATCTGATTTGGGTGAAGGTTGTGACGACAACAATAATGCTGATGGGGATGGTTGTAGCAGCATGTGCCAAGTCGAAATCTGTTATACTTGTGTGGGCTTCGGATCAGGAACCTGCTCTGTCAATGGCGTCAATTCACCTTGTGGCGGAATCGATGTTTGTGATGGTTCGGGTACGTGTGTAACGCCAACTTGCTCAGCTGATACGGATTGTAACGATGCGAATGAATGTACAACTGATGCATGTAATAGCGCTGGCACCATCTCGTCATCATGCTCAAATACAAATGTACTTGATGGTGTAATATGTGATGACGCAGCGCTTGACGGTGATGGTCAATGCCTTGGGGGTAGCTGCGTAGACTGCCTAACAACAACATCAGGCTGTACAGGAACAAACGCATGTAATGCGGCAAATCAATGTGTTGGCTCTAATTGCGTCGCCGATAATGATTGTGATGATAGTAATCCATGCACGACAAATACATGTTTAAATGGTGGTGACCCGAGCTCAAGCTGTCAAACGAGTAATGTTGCATCAAACACCGCATGTGGCGGAACGGACGTGTGTGACGCCTCAGGAAATTGTGTGTCACCATTCTGTATGACTGCCGACGATCTTATTTGCGATGATGGAAATGTTTGTACCGACGACACATGTGTGAATCCTACTGCATTTGATTCGGCATGTGAAAATACCGTTGTGCTCGATCGTGATTGTGATGCTGGGGCAGGAGACAATGTCTGTAATGCGACGGGTGCTTGTGTCACGCCAGCATGTTTCGACGATACATTCTGCGAAGATGATGGAACATTATGTACAACTGATATATGTCGCGATGCCGGCTTATCGACCGCCATATGTGAACGTGCACTCGTCGATTGTGGCGCACAGACCTGCGACCCTTCAGATGGACTTTGTTACGAATGTTTGAATGACGGCATGTGCACAGATGGTGATAACTGTACCATCGATTCATGCAGCGGTGGTGCGTGTTCGTCTGTGCCTGTGTCATGTACTAATGGCGTTTGCAACCCAGCTGATGTCAATGGTGCGTGTGTCGATTGTGTCGATGATTCCACTTGTGGTATTGGTGAGCAATGCGACGTCGATATGAATGCATGTATAGAATGCCTTGATGCACGGGTGGCATGTCCGACATGTATTATATCGCGGCCATATTGGGATGGAGAGCGCTGCCTGGAATGTGTCGGTGACACGCAATGTTCTGATGGTTTCTTATGTATTTTTGGTGAATGTGTCGATAGTAATTGTGATTTTGCAAATCCGGCACTGGATTGTGATAACGATGGCCTATCAAATGGGATAGAAGATACAAACGGAAATGGGATTGTTGAAGTTGGTGAAACTAATCCATTGAATCCAGACTCGGACGGTGATGGCATACCGGATGGAACTGAAGATACAAACCAAAATGGTGTCGTGGACGATGGTGAAACCAGTCCACTCAATGAAGATAGTGATGGTGATGGTTTATGTGATGGTCAATCAACAGGCGGTGGTACTTGTCAAGGTGGCGAAGATTTGAACTTGAACGGTGTCGTTGATGATGATGAAACCGATCCTCTCAACCCTGACTCAGATGGTGATGGTCTATGTGATGCAGCTGGCTTTGATGATACATCTATTTGCGTTGGTGGTGAAGATAGCAATGTGAATGGTATCCGAGAGCCGAATGAAACCGATCCGCGATCGACAGATACCGACAATGATATGTTATCAGATTCGCTTGAAGACAATAATCGAAATGGCCTGCAAGATCCTGGTGAAACATCTGCTGTTGATGGTGATACAGATCAAGACGGCTTACTCGATGGCGAAGAAGATGCGAACCAAAATGGACGACGTGAAGGCACAGAGACGAATCCGCTTGATGCAGACACCGATGATGATGGTTTCCTTGATGGCACGGAGGTTCTTGGAGACCCGAATGCCGAAGGTCGAGTATCTGATCCTTTAGATCCATGTGATCCAAATGTTAAAGCGGAAGCCTGTGGCGAAGAAACGCCTTATGGCACAGCTTGTGTTCTCGATAGCGATTGTAGTGGGGATTATATCTGTGAGAATGGCGAATGTGTTCTCGATGTGATCGTCATCGGCGGCGGTAAATCAAATATCACAATCGATGGCTGCTCAAGTACAAATGGCCATGCGCTTGCCTTGTTTGGGCTCGCCTTACTTGGTTTTGGTGCAAGACGTCGAAGAAGAATGGACGCGACGACAACCTGAGGACTTGTTGATTAAATAAAGAGCTGATAACCCATGCCATGCAAAGGTTATGTGCTTTCTTAAGTCACCATCTATTCTTCTTGGGTGTATTAATATTCACGAGCACATTCGTTGCGAGAGAGATTAGAGCGACACCGACGAATCAGTGTGTAACATGTCATCAAAATATTGAAGATATTCGAGATCGTTCTTCAGATATGATGAAAGCGATCTTACAAAAAGCAACAGAAGCTGGCCATGCAGGTAACGATTGCATTATTTGTCATGGTGGCGACCCGAATACAAAAGAGCACGTTAAGGCGCATAGAGGCACAGTCGACTATTTTAAGAAGCATGACGGCCCGAAAGACTTTTATCCAGATCCTGGTAGTCCATGGATTAATAACCACACCTGTGGCCTATGCCACATGGATTTGGTGAATACGCAACGTCAATCACTCATGTTCACAGAAGCTGGGAAGATACAGGGGACGCAATGGGGCTTTGGTGCACCAAATGGTTATCAACATAACTGGGCCAATTACGATATTGAACAAACGCCTGATGAGCAGAAGCTAGGGACGGAAGATTATCATACCTATATGAAGCGCCTTGAGAAAGCTGAGCCACAAGTTTTTCCAAAGAAAATGGTACAAACACCGCCAGCACCAACGGCAGAGGCGGTTCATGAGAAACCAAGCCTCGCAATGCATACTTATATCCGTATGGAGTGCCAGCGCTGTCATACGGGAGTTAAGGGGCAAGAGCGTGAAGGTCAATATCGTGGCATGGGCTGCACCTCTTGTCATGTACCTTATTCCACAGGTGGCTTATACGAAGGGCGCGATCCGATGATTCCGAAAGATGAGCCAGGTCATATGCTCACCCATCAGATTCAAGGAACGCGAGAAGCACAAGTGCATGTTGGCGAACAATCATACTCAGGTATTCCGGTGAGAAGCTGTGTGACATGTCATAATCGTGGTCGGCGTATTGGGACATCTTATATGGGGTTGATGGAGACAGCGTACTCGTCACCCTTCATGGGTGGAGGAGATGTTCAACCCAAAACGTTTGGGAAAAAATATCTTCACCTCCACGCAGACCTGCACAAAGATAAAGGTATGCTCTGTCAAGATTGCCATACAAGCATCGATGTTCATAGTGATGGTCGTCTCGCGGGGAGTACACTTGCAGCTGTTGAAATCGAATGCCAAGATTGTCATGGCACACCGACGGCATATCCATGGGAGTTACCACTTGGTACAGGTGATGAAATATCAGGACCAGTACCAGCCGTCGGTGAGGCACGGGGTGTTTCTGGTTCGTTACCCGAATATTTGAAGAAAGGAACGGTGTTTGACAAAGAAGATGGTTATTTGATTTCGGCACGTGGAAACCCTATGCCACATCTTGTGCGCCGAGGTGACGATGTGGTTTTGCACAGTGCTGGTGGACAAGATTTATTATTAAAGCCGCTGAAAAAATTGCTTGAGACGGATGCTCTCAGCGAAGAAGCCAGGGTCGCGATGGTGGGTGTGCAAGGGCATATGAATCAAATGGAATGTTATGCGTGTCATGACGCATGGGCGCCGCAATGTTATGGTTGTCATATACAAGTCGATTATTCAAAAGAGCAGCAAGGATTAGATTGGATTTCGATTGGCGAAGATCATGACGCGATGGGCCGAACGGCAGAAGTCCAAGCGAAGATAGATGTCAACGCATTGGATGAGCACAAGATCGATGGTCATGTTCAGGAAGAGCGTTCTTATCTTCGTTTTGAAGATCCGCCTCTTGCTGTGAACGGTGAGCATCGTGTCGCACCATCTATTCCGGGATGTCAGACATCGATCACAGTCATCGGAAAAAATGGCGAAACACTCTTGAAAAATCATATTTTTAAAATTCCGAATGTTGAGGGTGCAGGACCTGAAGGACAAAAAGGAATTGATATGGCTGTGTCGCACACCCATACCGTGAGTCTCAAGGGGCGAAGTTGTGAGAGTTGTCATGCCAATGAAAAAGCGATGGGTTATGGTATCGCGGGTGGAGAACTCTTTGAAGATCCATCAAAAGGCTATGGTATTGAACTCACCGATAGTCAAGGGAATCCGATTCCAAAACAAGCACGTGAACAAATTCAACCCATGGATGGTTTAGATCATGATTGGAGTCGCTTTGTCACAGAGACAGGTGAACAGCTTCAAACGGTCGGCCATCATTTCACAGGATCAAGACCACTCAATAATGCTGAGCGTTCAAGGCTTGATCGGCGTGGTGTGTGCATCTCGTGTCACCAAGAGATGCCAGATCATGATTTAGCGGTTTCAATGATGGTTCACATCAAAGAAGTCGGTGGGTTTAAGATCGATAACACTTATCACAAAAATATTTTGAATAAGACAATTCGTTTGACTGCATGGGTGCAAGTACTCGGTATATTGATCCTAGTATGCTTTATAATCTGGGCGCTGTTGAGGTTCCGCAGATCGTATCGGTTAACTGACTGATAAAATAGTCTTTTGAACAACCCGATGGCAAAAGAAGCGATCGTTTATCGGATTAAACAAGACGCTGTTGCCAAAAATGAAATTGAAACAGACACCGCGAATCAACCATTAGAAGAGAATAACGTGGTTAAAGTAGAAGGCATTACGACAGATCCTGTTGAAGAATCTGTAAATACGAGCTCGTATAAACGGTTTGAAAATACGATTGCTGGCGCACTATTCTCACAACTCTTTCCACAAAAAGAGCGAACCTATGGTTCGGAATACCGAATCCGGTACCCAGATTTATTGGTTGATGCAAGTCTATTCGATTTAAAACTCGAGCCGATGGATGCCGAAAAAGGACTCACGCTTTCCTATTCAGTCAATGGCACGTCTCATCAAATTGACCTGAAGACACTGAATCAAGAACTTGAAAATGTGTCGATCGAAGATTTAGAGGATGCCGCTGAACAAATTGTACCTGCGATTCTCGGGCAAACGCCTACGATGTTAGATTCTTTAAAAGAGAGGCTAACGAAGCCATTTACAGAAGGAATGCCTTTTGCATTTAAGGTCGATAAGCGGAAAGCCAGAACATATCTTACAATACGTTCACGTAACCGACGATCGGGGCGACCAGATGATCAGTTTGGTGCTTCCTTAAAAACACAAGTGCAGTTTAAATATCTTAAAGAAGAGAGTGTTGCTCAGTTTTATGAGCTTGCTTCGATTGATCCTCAATCAATAACAGATGACTATGAGCTAAAGTTAAGTGTTGAAGCTCAAATTGGTGATGTGATGATTTGCCAGTTCACACTTGAACATGATTGAGATGATGATAAAAATTCAATTCTAGCAACGTTTGGAGTCGATGCGAAAACATCAAAGGTACAATTGCTCTACCGAAATACGGATCCTATCTTAGCGGCGCTCGCTGAAGAAGAGTAGATTAAACACCCGTCTTCTCTCCCCAAATATATTTATGTAACTGGAGTTGTACACGCGCCTGAACCCCTGCAGCAAGAACCCATTGAACGAGTTTTTCAGGTGTGAGTTGTAAATGTGATGGAGAGAATAGTAGTTGAAACCGTTTTTCAAGCTGATGTGTTTCAATAATTTTGAGTGCATCACGAAAGTCAGATTGTGTTTCGATGATAAATTTTACTTCGTCAGTCGATTTGAGCTCATCGAAACAAGCCCAGCGATTACGCTCGTATTCTCCTGAGCTCCGCGGCTTCACGTCCATAATAATATGTGCACGTTTATCGACCTTTTTGAGGGAAACTGAGCCTGATGTCTCAAGAAGAACAGTTAATTCGTGATCAGCAAGGTCTGAGATCAATTGATAGACATATTTCTGTAGTAAGGGTTCACCACCTGTGACTTGAACATGTCGTGCGCCCGACTCAATCGCTTCTTTAACCAATGACGCAACTGTTTGTTCTTGTCCTTTATAAAATGAATGTTCACTATCGCAGTAGGTACATCGTAGATGACAACCGGTGAGACGAATAAAAAAACATGGAAGACCAACGTGAGAACCTTCGCCCTGAATAGAGAGATAGGTTTCATTGATCAAAAGTGTTTCTTTATCTTGAAGCACTTTGAGTGGCGCAATGCGCTGGGCCGCAGAGTCGTTGAGCGCTTTTTTGGAGAGGCTCATAGCATCCTCCTTTTATAGGCAGTGACCCAACAAGAAACCCTAAAACAACACAAAGCTTTCACCAATTCACCATATTTCGAGTGGCGGTAATAATATCATCAACCGACAATAAAAACGCATCTTCAAGAGACGGGGAATAAGGAACGGGTGTATTCAGTGCACCCAACACCTTTGGTGGGGCATCAAGGTGCATAAAGTGTCGTTCCGTGATGTTGGCGGCAATCGATTCTAATATTGAACCGCGTTGACTATCCTCACCAACCAAAAGAACCTTGCCGGTTTGTCTGACGGCTTTATCAATCGTTGGCCAATCAAGTGGAGAGAGGCTCCTCAAATCCAGCACCGCGATATTGTAACCTTCTTTTTTGAGGTGCGTGGCTGCCTCAAGGGCTCGATGGACATAAGCACCATAAGAAATTAACACACAATCATCACCTTCTTTTCTAAATGCGGCAGTCGACATATCGTCATTTGTTGATGGTGCGACAGTCGACTGCTCAAGCACTTGTTTGATTTTTGGCATGCGATACAAACCAATGTGCTCATAGAAAAGAACAGGATTGCCATCAAGTGCGGCTGCACGCAGCATCATGCGGGCATCATGTGGTGTCGATGGCGCCACGATTTTTAAACCAGGTGTTCGATAAAACCAAGGCGATGTATCTTGTGAGTGATATGGTCCTGCCCTTCTAAGTCCACCCCATGGCATCCGCATAATAAAAGGTGCCTTGAGCCCGGTTCGGTAATGCAGTTTGGCGGCGCTATTAACGAGTTGGTTGAAGCCAGATGCGACGAAGTCGTTGAACTGCATTTCGCCGATGGGTAGGCGCCCTTCAAGAGCCGCGCCGATGCATGTCCCAATAATCGCCCCTTCTGCAATTGGGGCATTATAAATTCTATCTGAAAAGTCATTCAGCAGTGGTTTGAGTAGTAAGAAGGCATTTCCATATGGTGCGGCGCAATCTTCACCAATGATAAACGCGTTTTCGTGATGCGACAAAATATCATGCAGTCCAAGCGCGATGGCATCTAAGTATGTCTGCCCTGTTCGATCGAATGTTGGTTCTGACCACATTGTGTTTGGTGTGGTGCCGACCTCAATTTGTGCGACCGCCAGATTTCGTTGATCTGCATATTGGTCGATGAAGACAGGGCCAGCTGCTTGAGTGGCATCAGGCCAAGACAGGCTTTTAATATTCTCGATGGCGGCCTGGCAACGTGAGATAGCAGTGTCTTTAAAGTTATTTAGATCGGCAATGGAAATGAGGCCAATAGCCAATAGTTTATCGGCATATGTTTTGAGTGGATCTTTTGCTCGCCAATATTCGTATCGCTTCTGATCGACATAACCAGATGTTGGTGTCGGCGGAATATCAAAACTGATATCAGGTTCACCACCAAGATAAAGCATATCATCGTGGTGGGCGTGTCCACACATACGCATACTCTCAGTTTCGATCAATGTCGGACCAAGACCTTGTCGGGCCCGATCGGCTGCCCACGAAAAGGCGGCATAAATCGCTTCAGGATCTGTGCCATCAATCGTGATTCCTGGAATCCCGTAACCAGCAGCCTTGTCACGAAATGCCTCCACGCGAGATTGTTGATCGACAGGTGTTGATAGCGCTGTTTGATTGTTTTGAAGACAAAAGATCATGGGGAGCTGATGTGCTGAAGCAAGATTTATTGCTTCATGCCACTCTCCAAGACTCGAGCCACCTTCACCAATAAAAGAAACAGCGACACGCTTTGATTGATTTAGTTTGAACGCGAATGCAGTGCCAACAAGTGCTGTTGTTGCGATCGTGAGTGGCGCTGCTGCAGGAAAAACACCTTTGCGATAATCACCATAATGAAGGTCCTTACCATATAGTGGTGGTGCATCTTTCGCCATTTGCGCATTGATCGCCAACTGGACATCATCGGTGAATGCCAAGGCAACACCGAGATCGCGGATGAGAGGGCCGACCACATCGCCTTGATATCCTTCGTGATCCCGGGCTTCATTATATCGCTTTAAAGCACATCCCGCTGCAAAAATGGCCTCCTGCCCCAGTGAGCGAAAACCTTTGCCTTGAAATCCGAGATTTTTGTACTTAATTTCACCGCTGAGAAAGAGTTTTTTGAGATGGTTATCAACTGCACGTGTGAGGATAATCCCCCGCAAGATCTCAATTCGCTGCTCGGGCAAGAGTGATACCTCGATAGGCATCTTTTCATGAGAGATGGTTGAGCGATCTGCGAATACTTTTACCATATTCATGACATAACATGTTGATTCCAGCTGTATATATATTAGACACGAGACATTCAAACGAGTATGGTGAAGCTGGAGTTATTATGAAGGTCTATTCTTGGGGCGCAACAGATGTTGGTATGAAGCGGGAGCACAACGAAGATAGCTACCTGATCGTTCCTGACCTTAATCTTTATGTTGTTGCTGATGGTATGGGCGGCCATGCTTCGGGTGAAATGGCTTCAGGCGTAGCGATTCACAGCATCGATCAAACGATTAAAAGCCAGCGAGATATTATTGCGCCTGAGGCGAAACATAAAGTACCACTTTCTGATAATCCCGTCGCTCAACTTGTCAGCCATGCTGTTCGACAAGCGAGCTACGCTGTTTTCACAGAAGGACAACGTAACCCAAGTCTTCGTGGTATGGGGACAACAGCGACTTGTATGATTTTCCATGATGGCCATGGTTTTATCGGTCATGTTGGCGATAGTCGATGTTACTTGATGCGGAATGGCCAAATTGTCCAATTATCTGAAGATCATTCTTTGGTCAATCAACAGGTGAAGTTGAAAATGATCACTGAGGAGCAGGCCAAAGAAAGTCGTTTTAAGAATATCATTACCCGCTCTGTTGGCTTTGAAGCAGATGTTGAAGTTGACGTTATTGCTGTTGAGGTGATGCCACGAGATGTATTTTTAATCTGCTCTGATGGGTTGACTGGCCATGTGAATGATGAAGAACTCAACGCACTCGTGAATCAGAACTTTTTGCACGAGCTTCCTGGCCGTTTGATTGACCTCGCCAATGAGCGTGGTGGTGAAGATAATATCACTGTGATTTTGGCCTATGTGCCAGATGAGCATGATGCACCATTCCCTGATGGTTCCGATGGTGTGGATCCGATGCCTGGCGGTGCTGCGTACAACGCTGGTTTCATCGAATAACGTGTCTTTTTTTTCGAAACAGTTTCGCTTATTCGTTCAGCGTTCTGATGGTGCGACTGTCCATCCAAAGATTTTAAGTGGTCGTTCACTATTTATCATGAGCATTTTGGCGCTCGTCCTCCTTTCTGGTTTTGGTTTCTTTATTTATGTTTTTTTTGATAGTCGTTATGTCAAAGAAACGCAGGTCGAAGTTGCTGCTCAAATACCAACCAAAAAGATTGAAGAGCTTCGTCATAAGACAATTCGAGCTGAACGACTCAAAAATAAGCTGGAGCGTGTGACACAACTCTATGATGGTCGACGGCAGGTTCAATTTGAGCTAGAGCGCGTACTAGTCAATTCGGAGATTAATTGGTTCTCTCCATCATCTGATGAACTTCAATTTTTGGCTCAAAAGTATTACCCGCATCGCTTTCGAAGTGACGCATTGAAAGATGTCGCGACGCCGCATGATGTGTTTCAACCTGATGAGGCCATATCGTCTGACGATATGAATTCTCCTTATCATATGTTTATGCCGCTTGGTTGGCCTGTGATGGGCTATGTCGAGAGTACATTTGGTGAGGGTGATGTTGATTGGGAAGGTGATCAAGACTTTCACTTAGGCGTTGATCTGATTGCGCCTTTAAAATCACCTATATTTAGCACTGCTGATGGTTTTGTGATCGTCGCTGATACGTTTGAAACCCATGGTCAAATGATCATGATTCAACACATATTAGGGTATGTGACTGTTTACGCGCATCTTGGCACGATGAATGTTGAAACCGGCGATAAAGTGAAGCGGGGACAAACAATTGGCACACTTGGAAATACAGGTACAACACACAAGTCGCATTTACATTATGAAGTGAGAAAAAATGGGCTGCCAGTCAACCCACGTGATTTCATGGGTGAGGTGGTTGTCTTGCCAAAGATACCATCATCACATACAACTGAAGCCGCTCAGGGCGGCTTCAAGTAGATAGTGCAAGAACTGTTAAACCTTCGGCTTAACTTGGGCTGCAGCAAACATTTGCCGAAGTTGCTCAACTTGTTCGTCATTTGCGTTTAGAAAGCGAATGCCCATACCTGGTGTACGATCAAAGTGATTGTCGAGATCGTAATCATTCTTACGAACAACCTCACCCTCGATTTCAAATAGTCCGACATCATCGTTAAGCAAAGGGGTGAGCTTGACGCGAACGCCAGGTTTAAGTGGCATGACTGTTTCAATAAATACACCAGATTCCGAAATATCGACGACTGGTCCAGTCATGAAACCTTGATCATCATCATAAACGATCTGGAAACGAATCGGGTATCTCGGCGCGCGTGCTTTAAACATATGTAAACCTCATAGTGAACAAATACATAACGACGTCCTACAATAGACTTATTTTTTGCCCTGAGTCACGTTTTTCTTCAAAAAAATATTAATAATGTGTTTCAATAGAATGAATTAAGCAAAAAGAGACTTTGCCGTCTTTTTGCCTTTTGCTGTCAAAACATAGCATTTCGCGCGATTCCGGGTCTCTCCGGCTTCAAAAAGGTCGCTATGTTGTCGACACGCGCGTGCAAGATTTGTCGGATAAATATCCATACCAAAATACTGATAGATCAAAGCAGCCATATCTTTTGTCGTTAGACCGCCGCGAACCCGCGCTTTTTGTGCACTTGAGAGGCACCAGATCACACGACCAACAACGGCTTTTTTCTCATAAGCAATATCGTCGAGACTGATTTCAATATTATGTTCTTTTAAATACTGAACAACTTTTTCAGCTGCAACTGATTCAATCTCTTGACCAGAGCGATCGACAGAACCCTTGCGCTTTGATGTAGCTGATTTTTTGGAAGTGGCTTTCTTGGAAGAGGTTGTGGTTTTTGCGGTTTTTTGCGGAGCCTCTTTGGTCTCCACTTTGACAGCATTTTGAACGACAGAGTCGGGTGCACGATCCGTGAGAGGCTTCGTTGTCTTTGCAGGTGTTGGCGCAGCAGATTTCTCAGCCATTTTTGGCTGTTCATAATCAAGCTCATCTTTGATGAATTTAGCTCGAACGGCGTCATATAAATCAAAACCTTTGAAAACGATGTCGACAACTTTATTGATGATCTGCACAAATAACTCCATTAATTAAACCTTATACTGTGTGTTTAACACCTACATATATTCTGTAAAGAGCGAGGCTGTAGTCGAATATTGAGAACCTACTTCTCAGAGTACTTTTTGACCCATTTGGTGGCCGTTTTAATACCTTGCTTTTGCATGTAATTTTTCACCGCACCAGGGACCCAGCCTTTGAGTAGCATTTTGAGTGAGTAATAAACCCGTTGGACACCCGGCTTTGTTGGATGTGCCTCGAGTAACCAGAACCCGACGCTATCATCAATTTCACTATCTCTCGTATAATCGAGATGCCAAGTCACATAGTTTTGAGCGCGATTGACCCGATGCTTTATATAATACTCATAATAAATACCCATCGACCCTACCTTGAACCGAACTTTAGGTGTAGTAGACGAGGCAGCGTAAACTTCTGTTTCTTTTAGCTTATCGACCATTTTCGGATATTTCTTGAAGTTTAGGATTGTGTTCCAAATCGCGTCTGGCGTGGCTTGAATATCTTGAACGGCAAGCCCCTGTTTTTGACCGTTAACAGTGATCACCTTATATATTGATTCACCCGCATCGAGTTTCACCTGTTCTGCGTCAGTGAGTTTGGGAGCAACCGGCTTGCCCGCGATTTTTGGAATTTTTCCTTGGTGGTCGTGTGCAGCATTTAGATTGAAGGAAAAAAATAAAAACAGTACAAAATAGATCTTTCTCATAGGTTAAATAGTATATATTTAATCTCCTTCGTAAAGAGGGGATGGTATTAAGCTGCATTTGTATATTAAAATCAGGAACTTTCTTGCTCAACGTTCTTGTTTTGACCTAATCTCTAGCCAAGTTAGGAGATTTTTATGAAAAGAATGAATCACGTTGGTCTGTTGGCCGCTATTTTCTCTTTATTATCAAGTCATTTGCTTGCTGTTGGGACAGAGAATTCTGCAGGTTTGGGTTATATTAGTGCCGAAACGATGCGACCTGCGCTCACACGTGATGGCATTATTGATGTTGAGTCCGCGACGACAAAACAGAAAAAAGATTTCGAGGCGGGTCTCTGGTTTGGTTATAGTGACGATCCAATTGTTTACAATCGATTAACAAATGGTGAACTTGTCAGAGAAATTGACGTCGTCAATCACCGGGTTGGTGGATCTTTGATGGGGGCTTACGGGTTTAATGATTGGTTTGAACTCGGTTTAGAACTCCCGTTAGTCCTATTTCAAAGTGGCGCAACAAATATACCAGGTGTTGCTGCGGCGAATAACTTAACAGAAGTCAAATCATTTGCACTTGGTGATTTACGATTGCGACCAAAGTTCAACATCTTCTCTCAAGAAGATAGCCGCGTGAATTTTGCCATTATTGCAAATCTATGGCTCCCAACCAATACGCCGAGAGGTCAATGGGCAGGTGAAGAAGGTCTTCGATTCAGTCCTGGTATTGCCTTCTCAAAGACACATCCAAAATCTGGTTTACGATGGGCCATTAATGCAGGCTTGAACTTTCGAGACCCATTTCATATTGAGAGTCTCGACCTTGGACAAGATTTTGATTTGAGAGCTGGTATTGGTTACTCGCTTAAGAAACATGTGAATGTACCCCTTGCCCTTGATGCTTCTGTTCGGACGCAAGCGCAACTTTACCCAAATCCGTTTAGTGACGAATCTGACTACGAAAATGGTTTGGAGGCGAACGTTGGGCTGAACTACGATATCAAAGATCGATTCAATATTTTCGCGGGTTATGGTCGTGGATTTATCAGTGGACCAGCCATTCCTGATTGGCGCGTTTTTGCCGGGCTTCGTTATATGAAGAATACAGATCGTGACCAAGATAAAGATGGTATTATAAACGCCAAAGACGCATGTCCGACAGAAGCCGAAGATACGGATGGTTTTGAAGACACGGATGGTTGTCCGGATATCGATAACGATGGTGATGGTCTAAATGATGACGGCGATAAGTGTCCAAATGAAGCTGAGGACAAAGATGGTTTTGAAGACGCCGATGGTTGTCCTGATGAGGATAATGACCAAGACGGTGTCAGTGATGCGAATGATGCATGCCCAGATGAAAAAGGTGACAAAGCCCGGGGTGGTTGTCCTGTTAAAGATACCGATGGCGATGGTCTAAATGATGATGAAGATAAGTGTCCAAATGATAAAGGCACCAAAGAGCTGAATGGTTGTCCGATTCCTGATGCTGATGAAGATGGGATTGCCGACGCAGATGACAAATGTCCAAAGTTGAAAGGATTGAAAGCGTATGCTGGTTGTCCTGATACCGATGGTGATGGCATCGCTGATAACATCGACAAATGTCCAAAAGAGCAAGAAGTCATTAATGGGGTCGATGATGAAGATGGCTGTCCCGATAAAGGCAAATCGCTCGTGAAAGTGACGAAAGAAAAAATTGAGATTTTGGATTCCGTTTATTTTGATTCAGGCAAAGATGTCATTCGAAACAGAAGCTTTGGACTACTTGATCAAGTGGCAACAACACTAAACCACAGCCCACAGATTAAAAAGGTTCAAGTTGAAGGTCACACGGATTCTGCTGGTGCAGATGACACAAATCAAACCCTGTCTCAAGCGAGAGCGGAAGCAGTGGTCAAGTATCTGGTTTCGAAGGGCGTGTCTTCAAACCGTCTTTCGGCAAAAGGTTTTGGTGAAACCCAGCCGATTGCAGATAATGGAACAGCCTCGGGACGCGCACAAAATCGGCGTGTTGTATTCACAGTCGTCGAATAGTGCGTTTATAGATTAGGGTAACATGATGATCAGAGAAATAAACAGTCGATACCTTCTGGTGGTACTTGCAATGTTTTGTACGCCAATGACGGTACATGCCCTGTGTGGTGATGGAATTATTGATGACGATGAAGGTTGTGATGACGGCGATACCGTGGCAGGTAGTGGTTGCACAACTGACTGTCAGATCGTTTCAGAAGATTGGATTTGTAATGGCCCCCCCCCTCAAGGTTTGATCAACGCAAGCTTTGAAGCTGATGAAGGGCGTAGTTATATCCCTGATGGATGGTCAATCTCAAGTGATCCAGGTGTGCCACTTGTACGAGATGAGGTTGACGTCATTGACGTTGTGACAGATGGAACCATTTCTGACTGGGTGGCACAAGACGGGCAACACATACTCGACTTGAATGGTTCTGACACGAGTAATCTCTTCCAAGACATACAGACCGTTCCTGGCAATAAATATAATTTTGAGTGGTATGATAGCCAGGCACCAACAGTTGATGGCGGTCGTGTATATATTGTTCGGATATATAATCCAAACGGCAACGAAAATGAACGTGATTTTGCCACAGGCGGTAACTCAACCGTCACAGTCGTTGATCAACCGCAACCGTGGCGTAAAAGACGTTTGAGCTTTACAGCCACAAGTCTGATTACCCGCATTCATTTAATTTCGCTGACATCACTTGATGATGATGATGGTGCCTTATTTGATGATCTAAGCGTTTATGGTGGATGCAACCTGATACCAGGTTGTGGTAATGGTGTCACTGAGGTGAATGAAGGCTGTGATAAGAACGATCCATTTTATTTGCCGCTTGGTACATGTAATGAATTTTGCCAACTTCGGTTGGGCGCTGAATGTAATCGAGATATTGAATGTGAAACGAATTTCTGTCGGCCGCCTTTGGTAGAAGGTGAGCCGTCGGTTTGCTCGTTTTGCGGTAACTTTGAAATCAATGAAAATGAAGGTTGTGACCTCGGCCCACAAAATGGCGTGTTTGGCTCAACCTGCACGGCATCTTGTTTGTTGGTGACAGGTGAGTCCTGTAACGAAGACGCGCAATGTGACTCAGGTCTGTGCAATGACATCACGGGCTTATGCGACACGTGTGGTAATGGCATTTTAGATGACAATGAACCATGTGACTTTGCAATTGGTGATGGTATTGGTTGTACGGCACGATGTTTGCTGACGGATGGCGGACAATGCCAAGTTGATCGTGAATGTGAGAATGGTTCATGCATTCGTCCTGTCGAAAACCTACCCGGTATTTGTACGTTATGTGGTAACGGTGTCGTTGACCTAGGTGAAGCATGTGATCCATTAACCGATGAATCATGCAATAGTTCTTGTTTGATACAAGACGGTTTCGAGTGCACAAACGATGAGATGTGTGCCTCTAATTTTTGTGCTTTTGCAGAAGAAGGTGATGAGACAGGTCGTTGTCTGAGATGTGGAAATAATGTTGTTGAACGTGAACTGGGTGAAGAATGCGATGGTTCACCAGGCTGTTCGTCTCAATGTACATTGACCCAGTGCGGTAATGGTCGTCTCGAAAGTGGCGAATCCTGTGATGATGGTAATACCAGTGCGCTTGACGGTTGCGATTCGATTTGTGTCGTCGAGCCAGGCTATACGTGTGAAGTATCCGAAGATGCTTTGGTCTCCGTGTGTCGTGAGACGTTATGTGGCGACGGAATCATCGCAGAAGCATCACGGAGTGTCGCTGGTGGTATTAAATGTGATGATGGAAACATGGAGAGCGGTGATGGATGTTCTCAAGACTGCCTTGTTGAAGATGGTTGGATATGTGGTTCAGAGCCGAGCATCTGTGTGAACCCGATTGAATGTGGGAATGGTCTTGTCGATATTAACCGTGGTGAACAATGTGATGATAACAATGAAGAGAATGGGGATGGCTGTTCTGAAAACTGTCTCGTCGAAGATGGTTGGTTATGCGATGATGGCTTACCATCGGCTTGTGTTCTTATTGATAGCGGAGATGCTGGCGTAACAAACGACTTTGTACTAACAGGTGGTGGTGATGGTTGTGATTGTCGTGAAGCTCCATTTGAAACATTAGCAGTCTTCTTATGTGTATGTGGTCTTTTCTCACGTCGCCGCCGAGGTGATAAAGGGTAACCACGTCTTCGATATGCATTATAGAGTTCCTCGTACCCAGATTTTTTTCGCGATCATCATATTGATGTTTGGTGGCACACAACTCGTGGCTCAAACGGACCTTGGTGCGAGTGAACTCAATCTAAACCGATTCATCCTGGCGCCTGATCGCCATGGTTTAGGCGTTATACCATCCGCATTTGTCGATGCCCCTGCGACGTCATATCTGGGTATGGGACTTCAGATCGCCGATCGTTTGATTGTTCAAGATACAGGTACGGACGTATTTTTCCCGGTTCGTTCTCAAACGAGGCTTGATTTATCGTATGCGATCGATATTGCACGTGTTTTACAAATTCAACTAGTTGTCCCTGTTGTTGTTGCTCAATCTGGAGAGGTCGATCCGAGTGAGACACAATCAGGTCTCACTCAACCTGGCGTGAGTGGGTTGAGTGAACCCATGTTGGCTTTCAAGTACCGTTTTGCAGGCTATCACGAATCTGATTTTAATATGGCCTTTTTGCTGCGATCAAGTTTACCGGTTGCTTCACATAATGATGGTTTTATTCGTGAACCTGGATTTCGCATTGAACCGTCGATCTTGTTGTCGACCTGGCGTCCTTGGATCGGCTTTAATGCCTCTCTTGGCGGTGTTTTTCGAACAAAAGAAATTGCCGTCGTTGACTTTGTATTAGGTGATCAACTCGCACTTGATGCAGGCTTATCATTTGGCTTGCATGAAATTGATATTCCTGTTGCTCTACAGGCGTATTCGATGAATCGCTTTGGGTTGACTGGTACAGGGCAGCTCGATGATGGCATTGAATCTGTATCATCCAATGAGCTTGGCCTTGGTCTTTTGTGGGACGCAACAGATCGGATTCGTCTATCAGCTGGAACAGCCTGGTCGATTCGTGCAGCACTTGCAACACCTGGCTCGCGCTTCTACGGCCAGTTGGTTTATCAATTTGGTGGTGAAGTTAATGAAGACCCAATTGAAGAAGACCCTGACGAAACGCCAGTTGATGAACCTGAAGAAAAAGAAACGCCAATCGAAACACCAATTGAAGTCGAAATAACAGATACAGACAACGATCAAATCCCTGATGATGAAGACCTATGTCCATATGAATTCGGTTCTCCCTTAACGGAAGGTTGTCCAGACTATGATGATGATGGTGTCGCGGACGAAGACGATATATGTCCAAAGTTAAAAGGCCTAGCAATCTATAACGGATGTCCAAGAAAAAATTCTTAGACCTGAAGACGCCGATCGTTTGGACAGCGTTAATACAATTCTGTTTGGGACTGATATGCATACTGGCACTTGAATGGCTTTTTATTCAAACATATGATGTGCAACGACTTAAAGTGTACTGGCGATTCGTTATACTCTGTCCACTTGCGTTACTCTCATTCTCGTCTTTATTCAGGCTACCACATTGGATACCTGTTGCGCTTGTCTCAATAGTTATTCTCATCGATTTGAGTTACTTCAAGGTGTTTGATGTGCTGGTATCGATATCATCGATCGCATATGCACATCAATTACTTGACGTGGTAGACAGTGCCGCATCAACACTTTCTGCATCTGCGATGATTGTTCTACTGATTTTCTTTATCTGGTGCCTGCTGTCTTTCTTATTGGCACGACAACAGCAAAAAAGAGAATGGGCGTTCTTTACACAAGCCTCATTCGCTTTTTTACTCATCTCAGGCGTGGCAACAACATTGTTGATTCAAGACACTGCACGTTGGCTCGAGACAGAACGATCTTGGAAAGTGATCGATCAGAAAGACGATATTCGACGAGGTGGAATTCTTTATGCACACCTACGCGATATCATTCGATATATACGTGAAGAACAATTCACAGACGTGACGGCTGATGAATACAAAATGCTTCTAGCGCAACAAGAGCGACTTGATCGTGAACGTCGAAGAACCACAGTCGAAATAGAAAAGCCAACACCTCACCCGCATATCGTCTTTATTCAGTTGGAAGCATTTCAATCGTTTTTGATTGACCTACACATCGACGGTGTTCCGGTCACGCCTTTCTTGAACATGCTGAAGACGCGCACGCTATATTTTTCAGAAATATACGATCTCACAGGGCCTGCGCTGACAGCTGACTGTGGTTTTATGGTGATGAACAGCCACTATCCACTCGATAATGGCGCTGTGGTTTTCAGAAGACCACAAAATGATTGGCTGGCATTTCCGCAGGTCCTTAACAAGAATGGATATACGTCGACACGCTCAATCCATGCATATCGCAAAGGTGTTTGGAATCGGAGCATGACGCATCCGAGGTGGGGGATCGATCAAATGGCATTTCGTTCTGCACTACCTCAAAAACCACGCATTGGCTGGGGACTGTCAGACAAAGCCCTTTTTCAATTTCTAAAGACCAATACGGAATATCAGTATAAAAATGGGACATTCGATTGGGTGATTACCTTGACGAGTCATCATCCGTATCATTATGTGAAAAAACCCTATCCAGATCTGAATATTGAGCTGAAAAATAAAATGCTGTCCGCTTACCTACAGAGCGCACGGTTTGTTGATGAAGCGTTAAGAGATTATGTCGCGTATCTCGAAGAACAGCCCGACACGATTTATGTTATCTATGGCGACCATGATGCGCGGATGAAATATGGTTCGAAGACTGCGAAACGATTTGCAAATTATACCGGTCTTTCTTTAGAAACATCGACTGCGATTGGACGACGTGATATTCGCGTCGATAAAATACCTGTATTGATCGGTGGTGATATCCCAGTCTTGGCACAACAAATAACGAATGTTGGCAGTCAGATTGATATTGCGCCAACAATGTTGTCGTTACTCGGTATCGAAACACCTAAGCATTTCTTAGGCCGTTCTCTATTAGCATCACAGCGTATCGATTCATTTGCTACGGCACGTTTATGGCCAGATGGCTCCGCTGTTAACCAACAATATATATTTCGAAAACATCCAGAAAAGTGCTATCTCAGAGCCGATGGTCAAGAGACATCTCTCGATGATTGTAACGATCTCAAAACGCACGCCGAAGCGCTTCGTCAGTTATCTGATAAAAAAATACTGTCGAATCATATGGAACTCACCGCTGGAGTACATCAATGATAGACCTCAAAATGAGTCGTCAAGGTGTGCTGCTGGATGCACTTTTTATTGCTGCCATGTTCTATGCGCTTCTTAACTTCTTTCCATATTTTCCAAAGATTCATTCTGCCAACGAACTATCTCGTGTCTATTTAGCTGAATCGATCGCTGAAAGACATGAAGTCATGATTGACAAGTCGATCAAAACGCATGGCATGATTCTCGATCGCTCAGAACGAGATGGTCAGACGTATTCTGACAAGGCACCAGGTGTTTCGTTTGTCGCTGCATTTATATATCAATTATTCGCACCACACAGTTTGAGTGAAAAAGTTTGGCTCGCGCGGCTTGCTGTCTCATATATACCGCTTGTGATGATTCTCATCATGTTGTCGCAGATTTTTCGAAGACGCGCTTTGGCATTGACATGGCGCTGGTCCCTATTATCTGTACTTGTTTTTGGTTCACACATGGGGGCCTACGGAATACTCGCCTTTGGGCATACGCTCGCAGCATGTTTGTTATTTGTCGTCTACATGTTGATGTTTGAATACCAACGTTATCGTATATTCAGAATGCTAATGCTTGGCTTTTGTGGGGCTGTTGCTGTGGTGACTGAGTATCCAATGGCTGTTTATGTCCTGTTGCTTGGTCTGTGTGGTCTTTGGGCTAGAAAAATACATATGAGAGATATTCCTGTACTATTTGTGGGTGGCGCACTCCCACTATATGCATTGGCAGGTTATCACCAAGCAGCATTTGGTGATGTCTTTAAGACTGGGTATAGCTTCATCGTCAACAAACATTTTAGTGCAGTCCATGCGCAAGGGTTTATGGGGATCACATATCCGAAACCCAAAGCGTTCGCGCTTTCTTTTTTATCGACGTCAAAAGGGCTGCTGTTTTTCTTTCCTGTTTGGTTATTGGCGCTTGGGCAAATAGGACGCCGAGCGAATCGAGTAAATCACTATGCACATCAGGCCCTCGTTGTGACAACAATTATATTTGTTGTCAGTATGGTCTTTCCGGGAGGAGGCTGGACAGTCAGTCAACGGCATTTTATTCCAATGATGCCCTTTATGGCATTACTGTTGATGCGCGCACTTGAAGACAATCGACTTAAAAATATATTCCCTGCATTATATCTTATTGCATGTTGTCAAGGCACACTGTCATTCGTGTGGCCACACTTTGATAGTCGTCTTCGTTTACCGATTCGTGAAGTAGCGTATCCATTATGGCAACAAGGATATGCGCTCAAAAATCAGCACCTATTATTTATGAGCTCTCAGATAGGAATTGCTTTGGCGTTCAGCATTTGTCTATTGTGCATTATTCTAATCATGCGATTGCCATCTATTCGTCGTGGCTTTGCGTTGACCAGCTTCATGATCATCATGGCGATTTACGGCGGGCTTTATATGTTTCTGCCAGGAACATCTCCTCATAAACTTCAGCAAATTCGAAGTGCCGTCGAGGACGCCTATGCACACGAAACAGCACATCAAATCCCATCTCAAAGAATATGGGAGGCACAATGATATTTGGTGCTTCACTTTCGTTTGAAGTGATGAGTGGATGTTTACTATTTTGGATATTCATCTGCTCCCTGTCATGGCCACGCTTATTTCATGTTCGAATTCCAATTTATACGATCATGAGTTTCGTCCCGTGGACTTTACTTGTGCATGGGGTGAGTGAACTCATCCCTGCGCCTCGTCGAAAAGAATATGTATTGATGGCTTTTGTCATTCAAATTGTATGGGCGCTGCCAGTTGTTGTGCTCGGCACTTATCGCGCGTTGAAAGTGATGTTGCTTGTTGCGCCGCTCATATGGTGTCTCGCATTCTGTGATATTATTTACATGCGTTATTTTGGTGGCGTTGTTCCACTCACTGCTTGGGGCGGGGCGGGGCAGCTTGGTGATGTTGCTGATAGTGTTAAAGCGTTGTTATACCCAAGAGATATATGGTTGTTCATCACGTTCATCTTGTATGTAATTGCAATCGTTTCTTCTATCAGAACATATCCAGGTAAGCTTCATTCGAAACGCTGGCGTGTCATTCCGTTACTGTACTGTATAGGGCTCGCCGGTATATCAACGTATGACATCAACAAATATTTCGATTCAAAGTTTTCAACCAGTGTGTTGAATCGCGAAGACTTAATGTGGGATACAGGTTTTTTTCAGGCGCATATTCGCGAAGCAGCTTTAGCTATTAAAAATAGTTTCCTCGAAGAATCACTCTCAAACACCGAGCGAGAAGATATCAAAGCATATCTACTTCAAAATCAAAAACGGCATGTGTCAGAAAAAACAACACAACAATTATCAAAAGAGACATCAGTTTTGATTCTTCAGTTAGAGGCCATTGAACGGTGGGTGATTGATGCCACTGTTGATGGCGAAGCGATATCACCATTTCTCAATTCGTTGATTGATAAGGGTGTCTACTTCGATCGTATTTACGATCAAACAGGCTCATCTTCGACGTCAGACTGTGAGTATCTTGTTTTAAATAGTTTACATCCAGTCGCCGAAGGCGCTGTCGTATTTCGACATGTTGATAATGATTTTGTGACACTGGCGCATCAGTTGAACGTGCCTGTATCACAATCAATGCATGCATACCGCAAGGGTATGTGGAATCGAGCAACACTTCACCCGAAATATGGTTTTAAAAAAAGCTTCTTCCAAGAAGCTTTTCCAAAGAAGCCGAGGGTTGGTTGGGGGCTTGATGACCGTCGATTCCTTTCTGAGGTGGGTCAAATTTTATCTGAAGTCAAAGAGCAGCATTTCACATTTGTCATCACATTGTCATCTCACCATCCATATACATATCTGAATGAACGTCGGCGCTTGATGAATTCAACTTTGTTAAAAGCGAGCGATGGGGCCTCGAAGATGTTACGTGGTTACATTCAGTCAGTGCGTTATGTGGATGATGCGGTGGAGCGGTTGTTTCGTGATTTGAAACGAACAGGGGAGCTCGAGCATACACTTGTTGTTTTATATGGAGATCATGACGCGCATTTGAAGGTAACGGATAAAGATCGTTCGTGGTTGAAAGAGCATATTCAAACAAATGATTATGATGTGGCATCGATTGGCCGTGTCGGTTTCAAGGATGAGCGGATACCCCTATTCTTTGTGCATCCAGATTTAAAGCCAGGAAAAAATTCAACCATCGGTGGGCAAATCGATGTGGCACCGACGATTTTGCATGTATTGGAACGACCAATACCAGATGTAATGCAAGGACATAACCTATTAAATAAAAAGAATAAATATACTCTTCGTTATGATGGTCAGTGTGTTGGAGATTGCCCTGGGGCAAAATTGATAAAGAAAGAATTACGAATTTCAGATCAGATCACAAAACACGGATTAGCGAAGACTTTTTTGGGACTTAAATCCCTTGATATATGATTACTGAAATATTTTTCGTGAAAAAGTGAGCCAAAATCAGCTGCTGTCTCTAGAGAATGTGAATCATTCAATAAGGAGATAACAATGACAACTTTCAACACAACACAAGCTATTTCAAATGCGCTTAGTAACAACATCCTTTCGACAAAAGAAGTTAGGGAGCTCATCAAAGGAATCGAATCAAAAGGTGTGACAGAAGCTGACATAGATTCAATGGGAGATTTGTTTGACAGTATTTTTGCGAATCCTCGCACTGAATATCGAGCAACAAAAACAACATACAATGTTCTTATGAAATATTTGGCAGAACAGTTCACTACTTTTTACGGAGAAGAAGAAGGGCAAATGATTCGCGATATGCTTTACAAAATTCCCGGGCACAGTGTCAGTTGGGACATTTATCAGAAACATTTTTATAACTTAGCAGCATCATACTGGTCAAATGGTGACATTGATGCACCTAAAGAACTTGAAGATTTTGAGTTTACTTATGGCTCAGAAGGAATGGGGACGACTGAAGTAGGTCGATTCGATGCAATAGACAAAGATGGCTATGAACAAGAATATTCATTTCAAGTCATTCAAAATGAATACAACCAATATCAAGAAGAGCTTGCAGAGAAATCTGCGGTCATCTTGATGCGGATTACTGAAAAAAATCCAAAGCGCTTTAGTGATGACGAAAACGCGATTGCGAGTCAAACCACTTATTTGCTTCACAACCAAATGTATGATGTTGACGGGCCTCTGAATTTGCCGATAGTGCTTCATGTTGACGAACCAGAATCAGCTGAATTGTAAGATTCATCCCAGAACTGAGACCAAGGTCTCACTTATAAAATAATCATAGAAAATGAATAATGAACTTAAGAAGGAAAGAATAAAATGAGTAACAATATGTCTATAAAAACGAAGTCAATCGAAGCGGTTTTTGGAGAGAACTCAGACCTTTATAAAGCCGTCCAATCATCAAATCGATTAGACGGTAATTCTGATGTTATCGATACAAAAGAACTAAACCAACTCAAAAACGACCCATTCATTTCAATTGATGATGCCGTTTATGACCTATTTGAAAATCTATCTTTTTCTACGACAACACAAAAAGAAAGCATTGAAATGCCAAAGGGAGAGATATTATCAACTTATGTGAAAGAGCGTTCCGCAGCTGAGTTGGAGCATTTACCCGGCCAATACCGTGAGCTCGTGCAAGAACTATATGCTTACCAGCAAGACGATACGCTACTTAAATATGAAACTGTTGAATTTGCGAGACGCGAAGGTAAAAGCCTGCGTAATCGTTTCGGTGGGCACACGTTCGATATTGTAGAAAAGCAATTTCGTAGAACAGATGAAGAAACGAATCAGACAGAAGAAATCTACAATCAAAATGGCGTGCGCGTGACTGCACGAACAAATGTCACGCATCGAGCAAATCAAGGCAGTATATCATCGCCCGTAAGAAGATATACACGCTTTTTAGATCTTGAAATTCCACAAAATGCAATCGTTGTTGCAGGCGATCCTGCAAGAGCAGAGCTCGGAAACCAATGGGGATATGAAGACGATACACCAGAGGTCTATCGTGCAGATGCAAATGGTAACCTCTCACTAGAACTTAAAGATGGGCTTCTTGCTAGTAAAACATATCGCGCCGAGATTCCATACCAAATCCGTGTGCTCTCTGAAGACGGTTTGACCGTCTTAGACGATATCAAGTTTAACTATTAAATAGATTTATGGAGCAGCTCGCTGCTTTGTAAATCAGCTGAAAAACATAATTGTTTAAGTGAACATTGTTCCGACAAACGGGAACAGATGAGTGAGGTATAAAATGAAAGTCTATCATCTACTAATCGGGCTTGTCTTTATAATAGCATGTGGCTCAGACTCATCGACATCAAGTCATACAAATAACGTCGCAGAAGCGTGCCAAAATCTTGAGGATGAGATCAATGAGCTGGACTGCATGATCATGACGCTCAACTTGCAGTGCCAACTATATGAAAATGTGACATGTGAAGGTGCAGGGGATTACTACATCTGTATAGAGGAATCTTATCAATGCTCGAATGACATGCTTGATCCGAATGCTCTACTGAATGCACAAAGTTGTGATGTACCAACATGTCGATGATTTTTTTGAGAGTGAGTGAACATTCCAAATAAAGCCGGGAACTTATTCAAGAGGTGTATAATGAAGATTAAACAATTTGTATCTATATTGATGATTTTGGCTGGTTTACTGGCTTGTGGCGAAGACATCGAATCTGGCGAAGAAAATACACGTAGCAGTGATTCAACACTTGTGGCCGGTTGTATTGATGATTGTGTTGCGATTGGAGGTGAAACAGCTGAGTGTCGGACTTCATGTGAGACTTTATCTGATTTGGCTGATGACTCAGGTTCTGACTCAAATGTGGTGTATTGTGACGAATGCAGTGGCACTGCGTGCATGAATTGTGTCGATAAAACTGAGACTGGATGCCTCGGTCAAGGTGATCGTTGTGATACTGAACGCGAATATTGTTCAGATAAATATGGTTGCAGTAACGATCGCGTTTGCTGCTTACCAGGTAAACTATGCTCAAGCGCACGTTCGGGTGGCTGCTGCTCTGGCGCTTTTGATGATGCGAATGACGTGTGCTTTTAGATAAATGAACATTCTTCTATAAACCGGGAACTTCTTTACGAGGTATAAAATGAATATACGGAATATATGGATCTTCTTTTTGATATGCGCTGCGACAGCATGCACCGAAGACATTGAATCAGGTTCACAAAATGCGGATGATGACACGGCATCAGAAGAAAGTTCATCGGATAACGATGCGTCTACGCGTGATGAGATACCTGTGAGCGATGCGGAACAAGATATCTGCGATGATAATGGTGGGAATGCCGCGGCTGGTCAAAGTTGTTGCCGTGCGCTCGGGGTTGATGCGTGTGAGCCAAATTTTTTCTGCGCAGCACTGGATGGCCGAACCATTCCTTCGTGTCATGTTGAGCGTTCACGCGAAATTGGTGAATCGTGTGAAGCTGACAAAGAATGTCGGAGTGGTGCATGTAATACCGTTTACAATGAATGCATTGGTACAGAAGAGTACAATCCTTGTGGACTCGAAACAGGTTGCGGTGGAGATTTATTTTGTATCTCAAACCAGGACCCAAATCGATATTGGCAAGAACCTTATATTCCAAGTTCTGAAGATGAGTACACTTTTTGTGCCAGAGATCAAAATAGCAGCGGTGTGCAATGGTCGTATTATATTGGTGGTAGCACCTGTTTCTCAGACAATAACTGTCTTGGCTACGAATGTGATTTAGAAACATCCCGGTGTAAAGGAACTGAAGGAGACCCGTGTACTGAAGTCGTTTGCAATGATGCGATGATAGATGGTGAGGCACTTTTTTGTGACGAAGTGAGAGAGCTATGTACTTATGAAACCGGTGGTGGCTCAGGGGTGCCTGGGCAAGATGGTTCAGAAGCAGGTGAGTTTGATTTTGGGTGCGCAGATTTTGTCGATGGAGATAATGACAATTTAATCGATTGTGAAGATCCTGATTGCTATGACTCATTTCTTTGTGCTGGCTCAAATGAGCCAGAATTATGTGAGCGAACCAGTGAGACCTACATTCATACTGAACCCTTAGAACAAAGTTTTCGCAAGCAGTTCTATTATGAAGGCCCAAGGTCATATGATTTTGATGTTGTCACTGACGACTATGATTGTTGTGAAGTGACTGCCCAGGGAACAGCTCTTGGTCTACATATGAAGGTCAACGGCGAATCTGTCAGAACAAAATATGATGGCGAAGAAATTACATGGTCACAGTGTGGGATGTGTGGGGAGCTTGATATCTGGGTCTATGGGCAACGCCCAGACAATGAAACGTATCGCGTTGATGTAGATGTGAGCTGTTTTTACGAATAATTTTTCAAGGGACAAAAATATGTATATGAAACTACCGAATATCACTTCATTAATATTTATCTTCTTTTCCTTTGCATGCACCGAAGACATTGAATCAGGTTCACAAAATGCAGATGATGACACAGCATCAGAAGAAAGTTCATCGGATAACGATGCGTCTACGCGTGATGAGATACCTGTCAGCGATGCTGAACAAGATATCTGTGATGATAATGCTGGCAATGCAGCTGCCGGCCAAAGCTGTTGTCGTGCTTTGGGTGTAGATGCGTGTCAAATCAACACCTTTTGTGGGGTCGAAGGTGATCGTACGATACCTTCTTGTCTACCTGAAGGTATGCGAGAGGCTGGAGAGTCTTGTCTTGAAGATAGAGAATGTGGTTCAGAAAGTTGTCACCCTGAAGTCGGTGTCTGTCTATCTGATGAAGAGAACTCAATATGTGATCCTGATATCGGTTGTGCAGACAATTTATATTGTGAGCCATTCTCTGAAAAATGGATAGATGAAGAGATGCCTCAAGCTTTTACGTGCGTCAAACCGGGGACGTTAACGAGTTACAAATTTTGTTTCAATGATGATGCTTGTGCAAGTGAGGAATGTACAGAATCTAAAAGATGTCGACCCAATTTTCGTGGCGCAATATGTGATGTAGAGACTCAATGTACTGATGACTTAATTTGCACCAATGATTTCGAGGGAGCGGATATTTACGGAAACGTCAATGATGAATTTGTGGGATTAAGAGAATATAAAATTTACGATCGATTAGAGTGTATTTCGCCAAACTCTTTAGAGGCACTTGAGCCTTGCCTCCACGATGAAGATTGCCAGTCGAATCTTTGTACCGAAGAAGGGCGATGTCTCTCTCGGTCTGGAGAAATATGTCGCAATGACATCGGTTGTGCTGATTCGGAAGATGGAGAAAAATACGTATGTATTAAAAATTATCAAGAAGAACGCTATGAAGGGTACGGCGAATGTGTAGCAGCAGGGCAAGAAGTTTACACAGATTATGGAGAAGTTTATACATGTGCAACAGACTCTGATTGTGCTGTCATATGTTCTTGGGATAGTTCTTGTGAAGAGCGATGTGATACTGTTAATAACTTTTGTGAAACAAACATATTCGCTCAACCGATGTTTTGTACGGATAATTGTCGTGGTAGTTTTGGCACAGCCAATAATGGCATCTGTGAAGATGGTGGTCCAAACTCAACAGAGGATAACTGTGTTCTTGGTAATGACTGCAGCGACTGCGGTCCGCGTTAGGTTCAGTCTAAGTTAAAGTGTTTTATACTGATGGCAAAAGCCACATTTTTCAGCGAAACTTATAAGTTAGTAGTATAGATACCCGGAAGATGATATGTATTTTATACTGTTTCCACTCAGACCTTGGGTAATTACTTGACACTTCAATTTGATAGATGTAAGTTTTAGTAGCACACATTTATGGAGGTTATTATGATTTTTAATCGGAATCATGCAATTATATCACTTACTATATTATTATTTTCTTCTTGTGGCGGGGTTGGAAACAATCTTGATCCTACCGAATTAACCTGTGAATTAAATAATCAAAGTATGCAGTACACTGTTACTCATGGTAATTGGGCTAACGCTAATATCTGGTCGACTGGTCATGTTCCGGCTTTTGATGAAAGTGTTATGATCAATCATGATGTTGTTTTTGATGTTGCAATCGATTCCGAGGAATTGGTTTCGCCACGCCAAATTGTAGTTGGCGCAAACAGCGAGCTAACAATTACAACAGATGCTGATATTGTCTCACCTCTACACATCAGAGACCATAACTTTAATATTCAGGGAAGACTTGTGGTCGTGGGCAATATCCATCTGAATAATTCGCCTGTGCTTGTTGGAAGACGAGGAACACTCGAGTTTACAGATACAGTAGAAGTGTCCAATGGAACAACATTTAGGAGTTCAATCAGCGGTCATGAAGTACAAAATTATGCCTACCAAAATGATATTGTTACTTACGATCCGGCGTTTGGTATAAGAAATATGATCGTAAACCTAGATAATTATCCTGTTCCAACGATTGGACAATATGACTATCAAATCGTTTATGGAAATTGGTATTTTGTAGATCAATTTTTTCCGATAGATGGCGTTACTTTTCGCATAGAAAATTCAGAGTATTTTTTCGCTTCGAAGGGAGACTTATCTAGAGCTTCATTACCCAATAGAGACCACCAAGAACTTTTAGAACGAAGATTTGATGACTCC
>JAHDGS010000005.1:0-17605 GCA_020627505.1 Myxococcota bacterium | reverse complement strand
GCCAAGTAGCAATAGTGCCGCTTTTGGATATGGAATTAATATGGAATTTGATACCACAAGAAACAAACTTGTTGTGAGTGGCGCAAGGGAATCTCGGCGAGAATCTCCATTTTCCTCAATTCAATTTCATTTACTAAATGGTTGTCAGTTTGTTGATTTTAACCCTCTTGAGAATACTGATATCTCATGGTGGAAAGATATCACTGAAACAAATCTAAATATAATAGGAACTTCAAGAGCATCTCATAAGTATACAAATGGAAAAAACACTTGGGAAGCTGAGTTTACACTACCCCATCCAGGTGTGCCATATTATGTTTTAGCGACTCAAGACTCGAAGCCAATCGCTCTCGAAAAATTCTATTTTCAGCAGTAGTATTATGCAGTACAAATCATTAGTTTTTTTGATGGTATCCGCTTATCTATGTGCTTCTTGCTCTTCTGAGATAGATTCATTGGAGACGGATAGAGAGGAAGAAAAACTAGAATTTGCGACAGAGCAAGCTTTTGATGGAGGCAGCATTGATGATGAGCAAAATATGCAGCCTGAGGTCATTGATGAAGCACATGATAGTGTTGAAATTTCATGTACGAATCAAGGATGTGGCGGTGAGCTACATAATACACGGTGGCGATTAGACGATGTGTGTAATGGATTAAATGAGGATTACTCTTTGTATGACCGCCAAATCGAATTGTTGGGAGATGAACTAAGCGATTCATGTGGTGGAACCATCGACTTGCAAAAATCTCAATATAGCCTTGTGTTTAGTAATTCTAACCTCTCGCTTGGAAGAGAAACGTTGATTCGTATACATCTGCCTGTACTGTGTTTTACACAAGGTGGCTTGTTTGGCTCATGTGAAGGTGCGTTAATGGATTTGGCCACTGAGCATGATTTTGCCCTATCATCAAATGAAAATATTGTGTGTGAGGGTTCACCTTTAACGGGTTGTAGTTGTTCATATCATACTTTTGATAGTGGAAGTGATATTGACTACTCTATATCAGAGAACCACATCGTATTGGCGGATCAAAATTATCCATACTGTGTTCGAGGTGATGCCCTATATCTTGCCTTAAACCATGAGAAGTGGTTGCTCCAAAGAGACTTATAAGTTTAGGAGAACACGCTTTGAAGAGATCCTTTCGAGAAGCCTATCATGTGAGTGCAGACATGCGTGTTAAGGGTGACGAAACCTAACCCACTTCACTGGTTTCACTATTGTCGTGCATATGACCCATACGTTCTTGTTTTGTTTTCACATATTCAGATGCGATGGCACCAACAGATAAAAGATGTGCGACACGTCGGCTCACGACGACACCATGTTTTTCGAGACCAGCAATCTTGAGCGGGTTATTGGTGAGTAGTGCAACCGATTTGATGCCAAGATCTTTTAATATACCCGCAGCAGTATCATAACGACGCGTATCGTCAGGTAACCCTAAAACACGATTGGCATCAACCGTGTCATGACCTTTTGCTTGTTCGGCATACGCACGGATTTTATTACCAAGACCAATGCCACGACCTTCTTGATGGAGATAGATAACAACACCTTGCCCGACTTTTTGAATGAGGCGTAAAGAAGCATCAAGCTGCTCTTTGCAGTCACATTTTACTGAGCCAAGGACTTCAGATGTTAGGCATGCAGAGTGAACCCGACAAAGGACATCCTCTTCTCCTGAAATTTCACCAACAGCCATAGCCACTTCTTCAACACCATTTTCGTCACGGTAGACGAGGCATCTAAATTCACCATGTTGAGTGGGTAAAACCGTTTCGCTATATTTTTGAATTGTTCGGGGCTGTCCTTCGCCCTCAATGATCTCAATGGTATGTTCAATCATTTTAATATCCTAAATGTTGTTTTGTGTTCACAAAGTGTAAACACGTTCACTTTTATTCTACACACTCCGGGGTTGACGTCTAGGGGTTTGTGGTCAAAATAATGCATATCCCCAATTTTAAGAGGTGATGCCATGCCATTGAGAGAATATCGCTGTTCAGCTTGTGAAGAAATCATCGAAGTTCTACAAAAAATGAACGAACGCAAACCACGTGAATGTGACAATTGTGGTGCAAAAGGTACGCTTGAGAAAGAAATCTCAAAATCAGCTTTTCATTTAAAAGGTGGTGGTTGGTATAAAGATTTATACGCCTCGACACCAAAATCAGACGATTCAAAAGCTTCAAACAAAAAATCATCTAAAGCTTCGAATAAAAAAGAAAAATCGTCGTCGAAGTCAGATAATAAAAGTACTAAAAAGGCAAGTCAATAGGAATCATATGTCACATCTTCTTACAACGCTCGCACTGATTTTTTCACTATCTTCTGTCGAGCAACTCAAAGTCGCGCATGCCTATCTGATTCGGGGGGAGCCGGCTAAGGCTGTAAAACTTTTAGATGAAACACTGGAAGCTGATAAAACTTTGAAGTCAAAGCAAAAAGCTGATGGCCTCGAAACATTAGGGATCGCCCATCTACAACTTAAAGATGGTCAAAAAGCAGCTCAAGCACTCGAAAAAAGTGTCGCGTTAGCACCAGGTAATGAGAAGCGGTGGTTATTATTGGCAATGGCATACGATCTTGCGTCAAAACCAGCTCTGATTCACGACACATACCAACGTGCGCTTTCTCAACTTCCAAAATCACCAGAGCTTCATCGGGCGTATGGGATGTTGAAGCTTGAAGATGAAGATATCCCTGTTGCACTTAAACATTTGAATAAATCAGTGAAGCTGTCACTCAGAAGCCCTGATTTTTTAATGGACTTGGCATACGTTCAGTTGCGAGTGGGGGCGTATGCAAAGGCACGCGACTTAGCGTTAGAAGCCCTGTCTAAAGGGCCTGATATGGTCGACCTCTATCAAATTTTAGGCGACGCGAATGCGGCTTTAGAATCGTTCAAACCAGCAGAGCGAGCGTATTTAAAAGCCATTCAACTCAGCCCAACTTATTTTCAAGCACATTATCATTTGGCACTTCTTTATCAGGCGAATGAAAAACTGTCTGAGTCAAAAAATGCTTTTCAAAAAGCGAGACAGATTCAGCCAGACCACTTAAAAACCAAGGCGCTTTTGGGCGTGATTCTAGCTCGACTCGGTGATGACAAAGAAGCAATGCCGCTTCTCGAAGAAGCGTTAAAAGTCGACCCAAATTTCAAAAAAGGACGCGCAGCATTAATTAAAATCTATGAGCGCGCGAACTTGATGCAAAAAGCGAATGCGCTCAGAAAATAAATCGTCCTACAAACCATCTTGACGCGTATTTCAGGCTGCTTATGGTGACCTCTGACAATTGTTCGGAGGACGTATGGCTGAAGAAATGATTTCAATCGAAAACTTAAGAAAAGATTATGGCTCTTTGCGCGCCGTATCCGATATTTCGTTTTCTGTTCCACGTGGACAGGTCATTGGTTTTCTAGGACCGAATGGTGCGGGGAAATCAACCACCATGAAGATCTTGACAGGTTATGTGATGCAAACGGCTGGCATTGCCAAAGTGGCAGGCGTCGATGTCGCGACGAATCGCGAAGCGGCAAGACGTCATATCGGCTATTTGTCTGAATCAAACCCACTTTATGAAGATATGATGGTTTATGAGTACTTAAACTACATTGCCGGCGTTCGCGGTTTAAGTGGTACATCTGCGACTGCCGCGATTAAAAAAGCAGTTGAACGTTGTGGTTTGGGTGAGAAAATTGGTGCGGACATTGGTGAGCTTTCAAAAGGCTACAGACAACGTGTTGGTTTAGCCCAAGCGCTTTTGCACGAGCCTGAGTTGCTGATTCTTGATGAGCCGACGACTGGTCTTGACCCAAATCAAGTTGTGGAAATCCGCGAACTGATTAAAGAACTTGGTCGAGAGAAAACAGTCTTGATGAGTACGCACATTATGCCTGAAGTGCAGGCGACCTGTTCGCGGGTGATTATTATTGCGAATGGTGAATTGGTTGCAGATGATGCACCAGATCGTTTGGCGCAATCTGGCTCTAAGATCGATATCGAGTTTCTACCACAACAAAATGTGTTGATCGATACGCTCAGAAATAAGTTGTTGAAGATTGATGGTGTGGAGAAAGTCGACACGCTGGAAACAATCAAAGACTATCAAAGTGTTCGTGTCCATATTTCAGGGCAAGAAACAGATGAAAAAGCGCGACGAGAGATGGCGACGCTACTACTTGGTGAAGGATGTGCGATCACAAAATGTGAGCGCGAAACGATTTCACTCGAAGATGTCTTTAGACAACTGACGCAAACAGAACAAAAAACACCGCAGACTTAATCAGAGGAAAAATCATGCGACTGATTAAACAAATATTCAAAAAAGAAATTCAAAGTTACTTTAACTCGCCAGTGGCCTATGTTGTGCTTGCGATATTTACGCTTACCGCATCCGCATTATACTACTTTATTATTGGTGGTGGCTTATTCGCATCTGAAATCGCGTCGATGCGTAGCTTATTCGCATTGATGCCCTGGCTACTGATGGTACTGGCGCCAGCATTGACGATGCGACTTTTTGCTGAAGAGCGCAAAACAGGAACAATGGAAGTCTTAATGACCTTGCCGGTCACAGAATGGCAAGTCGTTCTTGGTAAGTTTTATGCAGGCTGGTTTGTTGTTGCCGCAGGCATTTTGTTAACTGCACCGCTTGCATTCTTACTGACGTTGATTGTACCTGAAGGATTTTCAATCGACTTTGGTCCAATCATTGGCTCATATCTTGGTGCTATCTTTTTAAGTGGTGTGTTTGTTGCACTCGGTGTGTTGATGAGTGCATTGACAAAAAATCAAATCGTCGCATTCATTACGGCGCTCGCAGGTGCATTCGTTTTGATTATTCTCGATGGTGTCGCGAATGTTTTTCCTGACGTGATTGGCCAGTTCGTTCAATATCTCTCCGTTAATTACCACTTCGATGGTATCAGCCGTGGTGTACTCGATAGTCGAAATATACTCTATTATGTGTCGTTGATCGTGCTCTTTTTGTATTTGACGAAAACGGTTCTAACGAATGAACGTGCGGACAAAGTGCGAGAAGCGAGCCTTTTCGCAGGCACAACACAAAAACTCGATAGAACACTTTTTGTCTCGACGATGTGCGCTTCCGTTATTTTAGTGAATCTATTGGCCGCTGATTATTTCTTCCGAATTGATATGACGCGTGACGGTGTTTATACATTATCAGATGCGACAGAGAAGGCACTTCAAGACCTTGAAGATCCGATCGAAGTGACGGCCTATTTCTCAAAAGACCTACCGCCGCAACTTGAGATGGCACGTCGACTAACCAAAGACATGCTTGAAGAATATCGAACAGCGAGCAACGGTATGTTTTCATATGTATTTTTAGACCCAGCTGCTGAGGAAACAGACGAAGATAAAAAAATTAAACGTGAAGTCCAAACAGATATCTTTGGTCGCCGCATTCGAGAACAAACACAGCTTGAAAATGAGCTGGCTGCACTTGGCATTCAACCGGTTGAAGTGACGATTGTAAAAGATGATATGAAGCAACAAAAACGGGCATATCTCGGTTTAGCGCTTCGACATGGTGATGCGACTGAGGCGATTCCAGTTATTCAAAGCGTTGAAACATTCGAATACGATCTCACGACAATGATTCGAAAACTCACACGCCCTAAAGTGCCTGTATTAGGCATACTACAAGGTGCGGGTACACCAGTCCTTGCTGAGCGACTCACACGGTTTAAAACATTGGTTGAGCAAAACTACGCTATCAAAGCCATAGAAATACCAGCAGAGGGTGCGTTCAGCATTGAAGATGATGTTGATGCATTGGTAGTTGCAGGCGTGAAAGAGACGCTATCAAAAGAAGTACTCGAAAAGATCGACCAGTTTGTTGTGAGTGGTCATTCAGTCACTTTTATGGTCGACTTGGTGAATGCAGATCTTAAACAATTCAATCCCACACCGGTATCAACAGGTTTGAACACAATGCTTGAAAGCTATGGTGTCACACTCGGAGACAAAATTATTGCAGACACGCAGGCAGCATTAATGAGCATGCCGACGAAAACAAGATTTGGTCAAATGATGCAAAGAGTTCCTTATCCGATGATACCAGAGTTGGGTTTTGTTTCGAGTGAACACCCGCTTGTTAAAGGTGTTCAACAACTTGTCGTTCCATTTACAACGACGGTGAGTTCAAATAGACAAGATGGCTTAATATTTGAGCAAGTTGCCGAGACATCAGCAAAAAGTTGGCTTGTAGAACCGACGTTGGATAAGTTACGACCAGATCAACAATATAAAGGTCAAGACATTAAATTTGATGGGCCACATACGTTTATGGCAACGGTTACAGGACAGTTTAAAAGTCATTTTGATTCATCTAAACAGGCGAAGACAGAAACCCGTGTCGCCGTAATTGGCTCAGGCAGCATTTTAATGGATGACTTTTTAAGTGGCGGTAATGCGGCGCTATTGCTGAACTTAACTGACTGGATGTTGCTCGATACTGGCTTATTAGACATGCGTTCGCGAACATTTTCAGAAGCACCGATTGACCCAGAACTATCATCTTCGACAAAGTCATTTGTGAAATATGGTGGTTTGATGGTTGCCCCATTGTTACTTGTGATTTTTGGATTGAGCAGACGTGGGCGACGAAGAGTTATGCGTCGAGTATATGAGGAGGCGATGAAATGAGTTTGATACATTCACCAAACATGACGTCGACGATTGCTGGTTTTAGAAAACAAACGTGGATTTCAATTGTTATCTGCGGGTTACTTTTGGCAACCTATGTGGCGACAAGAGATCGTTATCAACAGGCAGGACAAGAACCACTCATATTGGCCACTGTATCTACTGATGAAATATCAGAAATAGAAGTGAAAGGCGCACAAAATATTGACTTTAAGAAAGTCGATTCTCAGTGGCGTGTTGTTCAAGAGGGTAAAACATTGCCTTCTGATTCGGGTGGCATTGAAGAAGCATTGAGCAATCTGTTGTCACTTAATCCAGGTCGTTTGATTTCTCGTCGGACAGAAAAACATGCTGATTATGAAGTTGATAAAGAGAAGGGTCGGCACATCACACTTAAAAATGGCACTCAAGTTGTCAGAGATATTATTCTTGGCTCACGTTCAAAATCTGGTGGTACATATATTCGAATGCAAGGCAGTGACAAAGTTTATGTGGCTGAAGGTCAGCTCGGGAACGTCTTTTCAAAATCTGCCAATGAATACCGTCAAAAGAAGTTGAATATCGATTTTGGTGAGATATATTCTATCAAAGCATCGTCTTTCGAGTTATCGCAATCTGGTGAATCACTTGATATGAAACCATTTGGTCAAACACAAGCTATTCAACTAGATGATGATAAGATAAGAACATTTATCGACAATCTTAAAAATGTGCGGGCAAAAACATTTGTACAAAAATCTGATATTGAGGCAACTAAAAAACTAAGTGACATAAAGCTGGTCAACAAAGATAACAAGGAACGCACGCTTAAGTTTTATCAGCAGGGTGATAAGTATTTCGCACTGGTTGAACCGTTTGCTTATGACTATGGTTTTGAATTGGCAAAACATGAGATGGAGAAGGTCAATAAGTTTTATCATGACTTCGAAGATTTGCATCTCATCAAAAATAAAGAAGCAACACGCATTGAAATTTCAGGAAATGCCCAACCACTTGTCCTTGAGAAAAGTGAAAGCGGTTGGAATATTTCTGATACGACAAAAATCCCTGCTGGTTATGATCTTGATTTAAGCCGTGCTGTCAATCTCGCCAAAGACATACTCAATCTTGAAGCAACCAAAAACAATTGGGATGTCAATAAATATGGTCAAGTGATTGAAAAAATCCGACTCACTATCGGTGATGAAGTTGTCAAGTTTGGGGCGCTTATTCAAGACGATGATGAACTAAACGATCATCGTATCGCTGTTGTTGAATCACGTGGCAAAATGTATGCGATCCCAAGCTATAAGATGGGCATTGTGACAAAACCGTTTGATCGATTGAAGAAAGTCGCTCCACCACCACAAGGCATGGGCGGTATGCAAGGGCTTCAGGGCTTGCCACCCGAGCTTCAGCAACAGCTGATGAAAGCCATGCAGCAACAAGGCATGTAGTGTGCGTGTGCTTGATAGAAAGCGAACCATTTCCCAAAAAATAGGGATCAAAGTGGTTCGTTTTTATCAATTGGGAATAAGCCCTTATCTCGGTGGAAACTGCCGGTTTCAGCCAACGTGCTCTCAATATACGATCGAGGCTATCGATAAATATGGTTTGATCAAAGGTGCATATTTAGGGTCAAAGCGAATTGGTCGTTGTCATCCTTTTGGTGGAAGTGGCTACGATCCGTTGCCTTAAAATATCCTTCAGTCTTTGACTCACTTCAGGCCTATCTTGATCATTAAGCGGTTCTTTTAATCTTCGGGTCTGACAAATTAGGCTTTTGATTCTTTTGTAATCATCATAACTTTCATTATTTCTATGTATATCAAGTAGATATTTTTTAATCTGAATTAAGTCGGATCTTAACCAGTGCAATAATCGAGTGACCTCTTTCTTGAGCTCAACAAGTTGAATATCAAATTGAAAAATAGAATCAGTTGAATGCGCATACCGCTCGACATGATATTGAAGATGTGCTCTATTTTTCTTACTGAGCTTGCTATCTTTCATCAAAAATTTTGCTTTAAAATATGAATTAAGATGTGTCTTGGGAACGCAAAAGTCGACCTCTTCTGAAACCTGGCGATAAATTTGTTTAAGTGATTCGAAACAGATACGTCTATTGTCAACAGACTCTTTGAGAGAGGAGTGGAGAGTATGTAAGCGCGTCATCTTGTCTTCAACAAGAGTTAGTGCCTCATGAAGTAAGACTGCCAGACGATGCGCATTAATATGTTCTGCCTCTTCAGCAAAGATTTCTATTAAGTAAGCGACACGTGCACATTGTTCGATGATCATCATAGATACTCCTTCAACAGAAAGGAGCAAGTATCGTGCCATTCGATTTCTATTGGAACGATGTCGATTGTAATCCCACTTTTTCAATTTGAAAAACAGGGACACGCTCATGTTTCACGAAAATAGATGGAGCTATGACCCCAGCAACTAGCGGTTAAGTCTCGTCGAGGCAGTATCTGTGAAAATTTCCTCACGAAAACATGCTTTTTGATAAAAACGCATTTCATCGATGGAAGCACGGATATCTTCAAGTGCTGTATGGGCTGAGTTTCCTGGCGGAATCATTTTACTATCTTTAAACCAAGCATGAGAAAGCACTTTAATCGCTGAGACATCGAGCATACGGTAGTGCAGGAAATTATCGAGGTGTGGCATATGCGATCTCAAAAATCGTCGATCTTGCCAAATACTATTTCCTGCCAAAATGCCCTTTTTATATGGAACATGTCTAGAAATCATATCAAGCGTTTTACGCTCAGCATCTTCCACGGAATACGGAGATTGCTTCACTTTATTCAGCAAGCCATTATCCGTATGCATTTTCTTCACGAACGGTACCATGTTGTTGATTTTACTTTGGGGCTGCCACACAACCAAGTCGAGGGTATCGATCTCTTTTAAATATCGATCGGTGATGATGGTCGCGATTTGGATAATATCACATTTCTTGTCGTCTAAACCGGTCATTTCGAGGTCCATCCAGACAAAAAATATTGGGTCTTTTTTGATTTCAGACATGCATTTGCTCCATATTCAAGATAAAATATTTTATGTCATTGAACTATCAGATGTATCGGCAAGAAGCGATGTTTAAATCTCTTTTTTATGTATGCCTGCTGCTGTTGGCGAACTGTACTATTGACACAGATTCTGAATCTGGTTCATGTGAAGAAACGAATAACTTTAATGGATGCCCAGCAGGGTTTGAGTGTGTGAACTTTCAATGTGTTTCCTCTCGGACGCATGAGACGGATGTGACAGATTTTATACCGTCCCGCGATGGCGGTACTTCGAATAGTGATTTATCAGACGATCGTGGATATGAGCAAATACTATTGATTGAGCCGAATACATATTCACGATTTTTCAGGGAACGTAATGTCAGTAGTGGCTTTTTGCCGCTCTTACATCAAGCGAGTGTCCCATATTTGGTCAGTACAGATGGAGATGATTCGCCGTTAATAGATGAGACCTATTTTTCGTTATTTGAAACACCATGTGGTTTAAGAGAAGTCTTTGAAGTAGCGATAGATGGTTCTGAAAGAGAACTATTTTGGTGTCAATTTCAACCTCAGTATCGGTTCTTCGATGAAGTGACTGAGCAAGTTATATCGCTTGATACAGACAATACTAAGGTGTTTCTAGCGACACATATCTTACCATCACAAATGATTGAGGTGAACGCCCAAGATCGACTTGTTCGCGTTGAACGAACATCCGAGCCAATTGATGAGAATGAGAGTGAAGAAGAAACATATGTTGTTCATATTCTAAAAACGAATGAACGCTGTGGACTCAATTTTTGTGAGGATGATACATCACGCATTCAAATCGATTCGAACCTGACTATACGAGATATGTTTGATGTACAAAGAAATGATGGCATTGAGAGACTTGTCATTTGGCTTGAAGACGGTTCTGGTAGTTATTTCCATACGTACGAACGTGTACTCGGAACAAATACGTGGTCGGCCCGTATCTTGGCTGACGACATATTTATCAATGATGTCGTTGAGATTGTTGAACCAAGTTCAGAGAAAGCGATCGCGATCTCTCCACGGACGGGCTACGCATATGAATTATATTTAGATGGGTCGAGGCACAGTGAAGCGCTGTTATATGAGCCAGACCCAGCTCTTCTATATAATTCATTTCCAAATGGCATGATTGTTCAGCGAACAGCTGCTTATATATTCATCTGCTATCCAGGAGACAATCGTATATGGCGGTTCGATCGCTATGCCTTGAATATGCCCACATTAATTCCGATTCCAGATGAATCTTTTACAGATGTGTTTGATGATCTTTATTATGAAGAGACAAGCGCACGATTGTGGGGGCTTCGAATAGAAGAGGGGATTATTGCTCAGATTCCGACTGGTACATAGACGATATTCGGACAGCGACCCCTCGACGTAACAAATGAAAATGATAGTCAATATATATGGATTATATCGATCTCAAACGCCCAAGGCTATTGGTTGCAGATGCTGAAACGGGTCATATTTATGAACACCCATATCTCGAAGCAGCACTTGATAATGGTGTCGACTACCTAAGGGCATCAGCGAAGGACTTTACAACCCTCCCGTTTGATTGGGACTTGATGATGATGCCAGATACACAAGCCGTTGGATTCAACCCGCAATCTGGTGCGTTTGAAGTGGTGGCCTCACTTTCGATTAAAGATCCAAATGGCGAAGATGAAATAATTAAAACGTGTGCTGTGGCGATGCATCCACCGCCTGGCTACGTTCGTCATTATCATGCGGCTGCTCATTACTTGGATATGCGTCACCCGGATATTAAATTTAAGGAAAAAGGTGGAGGTTCCCTGACAGTGTTTGGTCAAGATGAATCCCCTGAGGTTCCACTTGCTGAAGATAGTATTGGTGGCAAGAGTAACGGTGGTGACGATTCGGCGCGACCAGGCTTGCCTTTATGGGCTTACACCGCTGTTGGATTAAACAAAAATGGAGACTACGTCGCATCATTATTTGTCGGCGATGAAACGACGAGATGGTCGCCGGACTTATACTATCAAAAAGATTTGAAAGAAAAGATTGCGCAACGCATCGAACAGTCGCCAGATAATGCGATTCTAAATCAATTATCTGATTGTGCAGGTAACTATCTTTGTTGCTGTGCACAAAATATTTTTTATGAACGGTGGGAAGGGGCTGTGCCATGTGCGCCAGCATGTACGGCACGTTGTTTAGGCTGTTTATCAAAAGACCCGGAATGGGATACACCCACCCCACAAAAACGTCTGAAGTTTTCGCCAAAAGCAAAAGACATCGCTGAAGTGATGATCCATCATCTTGAACGCGCACCTGAAGGTATGGTTTCGTTCGGGCAAGGATGTGAAGGCGAGCCGACGATGTATGGCGATGTAATGGTCGAATCAATCGAGATGACACGCGCACAAACTGATAAGGGAATTATCAACGTGAACACCAATGGTTCGAGACCAGAAGTGATTCGGCGCGCAGCCGAAGCTGGCCTTGGTGCATTGCGTGTGAGTGTCAATACGTTTGATGAGGCTGTTTATGACCTATATTATCGACCCCAGGACTATACGTTTGCCGATGTCATGCGTTCTTTGGAAGTCGGACAAGAGATGGGTCTTTATAACTCGATCAACTTTTTGATTTGGCCAGGTTGGACAGATCGTATGGAAGAACTCGAACGTGTATCAGAACTCGTTTCAAAGGGGTTGATTCAAATGATTCAGCTTCGAAATCTATGCGTCGATCCGGGACATTATCGGGCTGTGTTACCGCCGAAAGAAAAACGCGGATTGGTCATTGGTATGCGGGCATTTGTTGAAGAGCTTCATCGACGGCATCCTAAATTACGTTTTGGGACATTCAATCCACGTTTGAATACAGATTGGTATGATGCTGTGCCATCATGGGTAAAAACTGAGTCACAGAGAATGAAGCCTTTGTCGGCTTAATGAGTTAGGGATCAAAATTTGATTGGATAAACAGATTCAAATTCAAGTCGATCTGAAGTTATATCTCGTCGATTCGTATATTTAATATTAAGACTACCGTCGGGCAGGTTTTTATCATATCGACTCAGAGGTTCAAGATATGTGAATGGGAATAAGGGGTCGTCTTCCGCAAATTGAATTGTGATATTCATACGCTTAGCACCATCGGGCTCAATTTGAGTTGTTATTTTGAGACGGTCTATCGAGAATTTATATTTCTTTAAGTCTTGAATAAGCATTTGCTCAAGCGAAGTCGGATCTATACTTGGCTGGGTCAGAACAATTTGCCGCTGTTGCCGCTCGACTTGTTTAATGAGCTGATCCAATTCCTCTGCGAGTTCTTTTTTAAGTCCTTCATCGAAATAGATTGATCCGTCATCTGGGTTCGTGAATCGACTATGTGTATTAAGATCATTTTGTCGTCGTTGACGCATCTGCGTATGTCGATTGACAGCATTTTCAATTCGATAGTAACGGCCTGGTGTTTGAAGTGGGAGACTCATGATACGGATATCTATATTTGTAGAGCGAATACGGCTATGGTAGCCAGGATGTATATCTGGCGCATCAGTAGGTTGGGATGAGGTTGTGTGTCCATTCCGCATCGCAGCAGGAATCTCATCATGTGTTTGTTGAATTACAGCTGTTGATGAAGTTTGACCGAGTCGATGTGCTGTACCAGCGCCATCTGGTGATGGTTGATACATCCATGATGTCCGGCCACTGAAAATCGTTTTGTAATCTTTTTCTTGAGAGAGAATATGTGTTCGACCTATCGGGTCTTCAAACGATCGTGTCAGGGCATCCTGAGAAAGTATATACGGGTGAGCCGATGTCGCTGCCTGTGCGGATACCGCAAGTGCGGCAGGGAAATCTGCAAAATGTGTTTCACCGTTTTCTTTCATTACGCCACCCATACAGGCGACGAGATCGATGGCCTTGTGAATCTTCGGGTCATAACCAAAGTACTTGATGATTGTCACTAGGTCATCCGTACTGGCTGCATCAAAAAATAAGCCTTCAGTTGGATCAAATAGCGGGTTCTTTGCATCGAGTGGTTGGACATATTTCTCATAGAGTGGTTTGAGTTCAGGGTTCGATTTTATCGCATTCAACATCTGCTTAGAGTCGAGCATGATACCATCAAAGCCTGGGCCTGAATGGGCATTTAATGCGAAACGATCTGGAGGTGTTTGGCCGCCCCAGACTCTTTTATATGCTTCGAGCGTCGATGCGGCGTCCATTTCAATTCCGAAGACGCCGTTATCGATTTCATAAGGCCTCAGATTCCGTTTTACCGTAGGTTGAAAATGAATCACCTTATACCGAACCATCCCAGAATCGTCAAAATCGAACTCAAGTTGCTCGAGTTCAAGTTTTCGACCCGATAGTTTTTGTTCGAGCAGTTGTTTAAATTCTTTTACATAAATTTCTTGGGACGCTTTATCGGTCTGCTGAATAAAATAAGGAATCATTAATTGACCCGACGAAACCGTCGATTCTTTAATACCCTTAAAAATGGAGAGGGCTTCCTTTTGAGCGAGCTTTTTTAGATTCTCTGGACTCGTCGTCCTGGCCATTTGAGCTGTCGATGCAGTCTGGGGAGGGGTTTCTTTCGAATTTGTTGCTCGTTCAGCAGGTTTCTGACGCGAATGTGATCGAGAAGCCGCTTTTGTTTGTGCAAAAGGTGACTGTTGACCGCCAAGCCGATGAACGGTGCCTTTTCCATCGGGGCTGGGTTGGTACATATAGGTGACGCGACCTTTGAAGATATCTCCTGAATTTACATTGAGGACTGTCGAAGGTCGATTTTGGTTGGTTTGTCGGCGTATACCCGATACTTGATCGACTTCATATTGCTGGGCAGATACCGCAGTTTTGGCAGCCTGAGCTAGCCGCTCGGGAACAGTTGAGAATTCGTTTGCGTCATCATACTTGAAAGCACCATTAGAAGATATCAGATCGATATGTTTGTGCTTTTTGTGATCAAAACCAAATTCTTTAAGCACATCCATGAGCATATTTAGATGCCTTTCAGGAAAAAAATAACCGCTTTGGTCGGTTGTTTTTTGCAGGTGTTTTAGCGATGGGATGTTTTCTTTAAGCGAATCAATTGCTTTTAGCATATCTGGGCCTGATAAAATAATCCCATTGAATTCTTTCTGGGCAATTAATACAAATCGATCTTCAGGAATACCTGAACCCCATGATTTTTTGTAAGCCTCTAAAACAAGGTCTGATTCTTTAGTTCCAATTCCGACGACACCACTTTCAAATAAGAAACGCTCTCCTTGATGATGTGTTGCCTGAGCACGAGGAACTTCTTTGATACTCGCTTTTTTAAAAAAAGAACCTTTTTTATCACGCTGATATATAGCTGGAGCGTCTCGTCGATCGACATCGTCTGTTCGAGGCGAGAATTCTCTTAACTTGCCTGCCTCATCATATTGTAGATATTTGACACCTCGTGTCGTATCACGCGTACCATTGACTTGAATATCACCTCGGTGCTGAGCGATATGGTATATGAGAGATTGATTCACTCGACTACCGTCACCAACCGTTTGGCAACCCGAAATACTAATAGACCCACCTGATGTTACTGTGTAAGCTAATTTCTTTAAAAGACCAGTATCTTCTGTTGTTAACCTATTAAACTGTTGATTCCACGGACCAAGCATTGTCGAGCCAATCGATGCATGCCCGTGGATAAAAATGTCCTGGGGCTTATGCTGATTTTTCTGTCGTTTGACTTGATTTAAAACGTCCTTCAGTTCTGTGGTGCTGCCAACTTCGAAATATATGACTTCTTGGCCAGCATTTCGCATTTGTGTAATTTCTTGAGAAACATCTTTGAATGCGCCGTTGTGGTCATCTCGTGCGACGATATAAACGATAGAATCAGACAAATCGGATTTAGATTTTAAAGCTCGACGCGTTGATAGAATTGATGGTAAGTATGGCCCGAGTCTTCCTGCTTTTGTGATACTAAGTTTTTGTGCATCAAAATAATTCGAAATTTGAATGCCCCCATTTTTTTTAGCCCATCTCTTATTTAAATGTTGCATATATTCGGGTGTTTTGGCTCCTGACAGTACCTTCTGTTGCCATTGAGGCAGCAAGTTCGTTGAAAACCAGCTATCATTGATAAATGGAATTGATTCTTCGGTAATATGATTGAACCAAAAACTATCAGTTTCTTTGATATAGATTTTCGCCTTTAAAATATCTTGAATGAATTGGTTGTAATCACCATTTTGATTATTTGTTTTTAGGTAACGTGTTAGTCCTTGAAAGTCATTTACTCGAAATGAACCTTCCTCGAGCATTTTGAAAAAAGCAGTACGTATTTCTACAGTATTGAGTAAGTCTCTGTTCAATGCAAAAGGTAGTAATCCCATAGACTCCACAAAATCCTTCGGATTGGAGAATAAGTTCTGGGATTCTTTGATTAAAGCCGGCATGTATGGCGTGACGATATGCTCATCTGCAAGCATACTTACAGCCATATGCTTTAGCCAGTAATTGTAATGGGCAACAAATTTTTCAGTACTTTGCGCAATATCTTCATTACTGATCAATTTCGAAGAAACGAACTGACGTTCAAACAAGACCTTCGATTTCTCATAGAAGGTCGCTATTTCATTGGCCTCTAGATTCTTATTTTGAAGAATCATTTCAGCAAATTCTTTTGGAATTTGCGCATACTCTTCAAAGTCTGCCGAAAGTCTTTTAAGATCTTGAGCGGATATTGTTGCAATACGACTTTTTGGCGTAATCTCTGAAGAAGTCGTGCGACTTGATTTATTCTTCAACTTCCCAGAAACCTTCTGACTCACCTTCGTCATCACCGGGCTCATCAGGCCAGCTGTCGCCGCAGACATTAAACCTGTTGTGACACTGCCTGTTGTCCCAAAGCCTTCGATACCACCTTCAACAGAACCTGAAGCAGCCTCACGTTTAAGTTGTGTTTGTGCAGCTTGTTTGATGACTTCTTTTGTAGGTTGCTTTGCGTGTTGAGCCGCCTTGGCTACAGCGACTCCTTTAGCACCACCTCGCGTAATATATGTACCCGTACCGGTGGCGATACCAATGACACTACCTTTACCTATATCTATTGTTTGTTGTTGATAGCTTCTCTTATCATCTGTATTTGTAGACGCGATGGCGGCGCCTGTTGCACCACCGGCTGTCCCTGCGGCGAGTAAGACAGGGAGCGCTGCGCCGCCTGTTCCTATTGTCACAACAGTGACGGCGACAGTCGCACCAATCGTCGCACCCACTTCAACAGCCAAATCTGCCGCTGCCTGTTTGGCGCCAACGAGTGAATCCAAATCGCGCTCGGCCATGTGTAACAGTTCTCGCGCCGCCGCCCAGTCTTCAGGGCTTTTCGTTTGTTGAGCGATCGCCAATGCCTCAAACGCGCGTTCCGAATTTCGTTTTAACCGCTCAAAGTCAGATTCACGACCCCCACGTTTCTTGTAGTCACCACCCCATTTCACAAAACCTTTTGGTGTTGCGCCGGTTTCATAAATCAGTCTTTCTTTCATACGAACAAATGCTTCTCGAATGCCGGTGTCTGTTGAAAGGTTTGGTAAACCTTTTAAAGCAAGCTGTGCATGAAAGAGTGGCCGGCCAGAGAGCTCATCATGTAAATCGGCAACAAGATCGCGACGTTCACCTGAGACCTGATGCGTCACATCGGCATAATCGCAGATGATTTGATCGATCTCTGCTTTGGTTTTTCCTTTGAGTATGGCCTCGACTTTTTCTTCGTTGACGCCCAGACCTGTTCGCCCACCTTTCATGGCGTGATACAGTCGCTCAGCAGACGTCAGTTTTTTGTCATCGAGTAGAGCGCGCACCGTATGTGCATCAACTTTGGACTGCACGTCGACGAGGTCGTATCGAATATTCCCTGT
>JAHDGS010000082.1 GCA_020627505.1 Myxococcota bacterium | reverse complement strand
TGAGGTCGGTGACAAGATGTACAAGAGTTCTGAATATTTGTAGTATGTGGCTGATGAAATTCTTGTCCGATAATAGAATAAGGTTTGTTTCCTGTAAATGGTACAAGTAATTCTGTTGGATTATCGGGATTAATCAATTGGTCCACTGCAGGTGTATGTAAGAATGGACTTGCCATATGACAATTTTGGCACTTGTCAGCAGCTACAACGTTTGGCGTCATCCATGCATTGTTATATCCTTCTTCCCCTGGTTGAGGAGAATTATTTGAATCTCCTTCGTCAACTATTGAAAAGAAACAAGTTTCACCTGTGGACAATTTATGACCAATGACACCTAAACCACCATCTCGACAAAATGTCATGTAAACGACATCCGTATTTTCAGAACCATCAGTATTTAGACCTGTATACCTTCCTACTTTATTTCCTGTTTGACAAGCCATACCAAAAGCCCAAGGATGATCACAATCATTTGGATTTGTACTTCCATTCCCTTCTTCATTCGAAGGAAAGGTAACAGAAATACCATCCTTTGTAGCTGGAACTTCAATTGCATCAGCACAACTAAATTTAGGTAACGGACCCAAGACGGCCTCGCATTCATAAGCATAGTCGAGTGTAGATCTTCCCGAATCAATATCTGTATTTTCTTTTGAACAAGATTCAAATACGACCATTGAAATGATGAAGCCAAATATTGAGCTGATAGCCAATAACTTATTTGTCATTTTGTAATCATCGATGTCTTTTTTTTTCATCCCGTGGGCAGTACTTCACTTTTTTCAGCACACGACTTTTTATTGCACGGACAGTCTATATGGCAACACCTATCCGAATGATACTCCCCGGTTCAAGCTACCTCTGTCAAAGAGCGTATATTCTATTCTTAATAAAACTAGTGGGAAGGAACAACCATTAATATGTCAATTATCATGACAAATGACATTTAAGGTGTTATTATTTAGATATGTATTTTGCGCGTACTTTAGATCTGAATGCACTTTTGTCTCAGAAAAGCCATTTTCTGTTTGGCCCTCGCGCAACAGGAAAATCATCGCTCATTCGACATCAGCTTTCGGGGCAGGCTACCGTTATCAACCTATTGGATAGTCAAATAAGACTGCTCTTATCAGCATCGCCGCATCGACTTGAAGAGCTGATCGATAATGAGAACTCGAATACCTATGTGGTGATCGACGAAATTCAATTGATTCCAGAACTCCTGCACGAAGTGCACCGACTGATAGAAGAGAAAGGACATATCTTTCTGCTTACAGGCTCAAGCGCAAGACGTTTAAGAGGAACATCTGTTAACCTTCTCGGCGGTCGCGCATGGCGGGCAAACCTATATCCTTTAACATCATGTGAACTGGGCACAGATTTTGAACTGCAGAAGTATTTAGGCTTCGGTGGATTACCAGGAATTTATCTGTCGTCTGTTCCAGAAAAAGAATTACATGCTTATGTGGATCTATATTTACAACAAGAAATATTGCAAGAAGCTGCTGTACGTAACCTCCCGACTTTTGTTCGTTTGCTCAATGTGATGGCAGGTGCTTCGGGCCAAGAAATCAATTACACGCATCTGGCAAGCGATGTGCAAATGAAAAGAACGACACTTATTAAACATATTGAAATTTTAGAAGATACATTGCTCGGATTTCAATTACCGGCTTTTAGGGCAACACAAAAACGAAAGGCGATTCAACGTGCTAAATTTTACCTCTTCGATGTGGGTGTAAGAAATGCATTAATGAACAATTTCTCTGTTGTGCCCAAAACGCCCAATTACGGTACTCAATTTGAACACTTTATTGGGCAAGAGTTGCGCGCATATTTGAGTTATTCTGAACATCGAGATAGGCTCTCATACTGGCGCTCAACAGCCGGACATGAAGTTGACTTTTTGGTTGGTGAAAGACTTGCAATCGAAGTGAAAGCGAAAGAACACATCACACCAAAAGATCTGAAGGGACTAAAGGCGATCTTTGAAGAGAACATTTTTGAGAGGCATATTCTAGTCGCTCAAGTTCCTCAGAAATTACACATGGGCGAAATTGAAGTCTGGCCATATGCGCAGTTTTTGTCGTCACTTTGGAGTGGAGAATTTGATTCATAGATATATGATGTTGACTGACCACCATCAAACAAACAGCACATATATTGGTCTTTGATGATGGACGTATTGTCGAGTCAGGAAATCACGATGCGCTTGTCACACTTGGTGGTGTGTATGCGAATCTTGTTGAGCATCAGCAGTCGGATCATTAGATTTGATCACAATTCGCTTATTGAGCGGGATACAAAATACTTTTGGAATCTTTAAAGCTGAGCATGAAAGCACAAAAGTTATGTTTGCTTCTCAAATATAGTGGCATATTTCTTGCGGATGGTACCTGACCCCTAATTGAACAGCTCTTTAAAATACACGAGCCCACCCTCAACTGAATCAAATTCCCCATCAAGTTGGGCTTCAAACAATTGTTTCAAAGTCCGCCCGAGTTCTGGCCCAGGCTTTAAGCCTTGTTCGATGAGATGACGCCCAAGAACAAGTGGTTTTGGTGCCGCATCTTTGACTTTCAAACGCTCCGCCTCAGCCAGTAACCATGGGCCAACAGGGTCGGGGACATTGAGCGCTTCATATGTCGTGCGACCAAGGTAATCGGCTTTGGCAACACGAACCAGCCGTTCAATATTCACACGGCTCGCGAGCCTTCGAATCGCCGAATCTGAGATCTTGTCACGTTCTGCATAGAGTTGATAAGGCTTGAGGTGCTCGGCAACAAGAGAAGGTATAGCATCGGCAATACGCGCAGGCATGCCGATGGTTTTTAAGAAAGTTTGTGTTGGCTCGACGCCTGCTTTTTCATGATTGGGCGAGCGCCACCGGCCGCGGTCAAAATGCGTCATCTTCGGTTTACCAAAATCATGGCAAAGCGCGGCGATCACTAAAATCAGATGCTCATCTTCAGGTAGTTCTTGAGTCATCGCAATCCTGGCGGCTGCATCAACCACCATCATCGTGTGAATCCACACGTCACCTTCGGGGTGCCATTCGGGTTCTTGTTCGACACCGACAAGGGCTGAAAGCTCCGAGTAATTATTTAGAAAATCAAGTTCCTTGAGCAGTTCTAAACCAATACTAGGTTTGGGGCTGAGGAGTAACTTTCTCCATTCGGAGAAAATACGTTCTTTAGCGAGTGCACTGAGCTCAGGAATCATCTCGCGCATGATGCCCATTGTTTCTGTTGCGACCTCAAGTTCAAAACGCGACATGAACTGAAGGGCACGATAAACGCGCAGTGGATCTTCTCTAAAGGCTTCTGAGACATGCCTAAGTGTACGTCGTTCAAGATCGTCGAGCCCTTGGGTGGTCGGGTCATGTACTTCTTTTGTAAGCGGGTCATACATAAGACTATTGATTGTAAAGTCTCTTCGTTTAACCGCCTGAGAAAGGCCCATGTGTGCATCAAGGCTGACCTCGAAATCACGATGTCCAACCCCAATTCTGTTCTCGGTGCGCGGAATGGCCACATCGATGGTGAGTTCTGGTGCATCATTAAATGTCAGTATCAATATACCAAACTGAACGCCGACTCGTTTGAGCGAACCGAACTTGCTTAAGATTGATTCAAGAAGACTGATATCAATACCATGAACCTCAATATCGTAATCTTGTTGAACGATATTGTACTGATGTATCTTGAGGATTTGATCTCGGACAGCACCGCCAACAATATAAGCTGTGCCGCCGTTGTGATGAATCGTTTCACATAGGTTTACGAGTTGTTCTGGTAGCGGCCAGTCGAGCTTAATCATTCTGTTGTAAGCTTATCTTGTGAATGAGCGAATGTAGTCGATGACATGATTCACTTGTTCGGCTGAGAGTGAATTTTTAAAGCCAGGCATGCGTCCCTTGCCATTGAGAATATGTTCTCTGAGTTTTTCATCTGGTCTATTTTTATGAAAAACGGGGTCGGTCAAGTTTGGAATCGGTTGCATATGTGCGAGGCCTTGACCGTCTTTACCGTGGCATAAAGCACAGCGTGCCTCAAAGATATTTTGACCGTCTTTGTTGAGTTGCTGTTTGTGTTCGTCTGTTGTTTTATCTTGAGGTATTGTTCGTTTTTTTAGGCTGTTATCTGCAGCTGCTTTTTTCCCTGACCCTGGTGTGGTTGAACCGAGGTTTAATGCTTTTGGATTTTGGCGCTCATGGCCCCAACTTGGGTATTCTCCGATAGGTTCAGCGGGAAGATGTGGGTTTTCTGGCAAACAGCCTATGAGGCTCTGCGTTATAAAAAGTCCAACTAAATAACCCCGTAAGTTCATAATATGGTATTGCCACGCTGTTTTAAAAACGCCAGACCATGTTTATGAATCTTTTTAGAGCTACGACATTCAAAGTTGTGTTTCTGTGCCTGGTTGTTCAAGGGTGCAGTGATAATTCGCCGCATGAAACAGAGAACCGGGCCGCGAGAGAACGCCTTTTTACGCCCGCACAAAAGAGGACGCCGGCTCAATATGAGGAACAGATTTTGATTTCACCGGATCAGCCGCTTGATGCCCAGAAACGTTTGATCAACATGACAGCTGAAGAGGCAGCCTATCGCTTAAAAGGTTTTAAATCAGAGATGAAGCTGACTTCGAGTTTGAAGCGCGGTGAAATTGAAAGTGAAATCAAAGAAGTGACAAAAACCACAATGTCGGCTTCAGGACATGCTTCACTTGAGTCAGGTGATGGACAGCGTATTGAACGTTCTATGATCTTTGATGGGCGTCATTTGTACTTTAAGAATCGAAATGGTGTTTGGCGGCAAACACGTGACCCGAGTGCAACGCGTCTCGAGATGTTGAATGATGCCTACTCTCCGATTCACCTTCTCGGGCAGCTCAGCCAAGGACAAATCAAGTTTGTTTCAGATGGCAATAAATATTCCCTTCAACATCGCTCAAAAAATATCGTCAAGCTCGATGGTGGAGATCGCCAAACGACGTTACCACAACCGATTGTGCGTGCACGCGGAAAAGGAGAAGAAGCACCCGCAGCAGGTCAAAACAAGCCTGGCTATCATGAAAAAGACAGTGAGACTGAGCAGAAGTTAGTCGACAGCTTTTATACAGGTATTTCGTGGAAGACGGTCGATGGCTATATGCGTTTTGATGAAGGTGTGTTGGTTGAAGCCAAAGCAGACTTGGAAGGGCAGATCTTAGATGGTCAACCAGCAGCAGTCATCAAGATGACGATCGAGTATCAGTTAACAGCTGGAGCTGACGAAGAGGCTTTTAAGGCGCCTGAACATGCGATAGAAGAAGTCGTTCGCAAAAAATGGCCAGTCGGCGTCGAAAAACCACTCAAAAAACTCGGTTTACCTATCATCGATCGAAAAGCGCTGTTGAAGCGGGAATCTGATTGATGAAACCCATTATCGTTCAAAAGTATGGCGGTTCGTCTCTCGCAAATCACGAAGCCATTAACCGTGTCGCAGATGCAGTCAGTCGAAAAGCTTCTGAAGGATATCGGCTGTGTGTGGTTGTTTCTGCGATGGGAAAAACCACAGATAGTTTGATCGAACAAGCGACAGCCATTAACTCGACACCGCCGCGTAGAGAACTCGATATGTTAATGACGATCGGAGAGCGCGCCAGTGCTGCTTTGCTTGCGATGGCACTAGAAAAACGCGGACACAAAGCCTGCTCTCTGACTGGTAGTCAAGCCGGTATCATCACGAGTGCATCACACGCAGATGCACAAATCTTAGAGGTGCGTCCCTACCGGGTTCAAGATGCGCTTGCGCAAGATAAAGTCGTTGTCCTCGCTGGTTTTCAAGGGGTGTCAACCACAAAAGAAATTACAACACTCGGTCGTGGCGGTTCAGATACGACCGCTGTCGCAATGGCTGCTGCTTTATCTGCAGAAGCCTGTGAAATCTACTCTGATGTCGATGGCGTGTATACTGCTGATCCCCGTGTTGTGTCGGATGCAAAAAAATTGAGCGCGTTGTCTTTTCAAGAAATGCAAGAACTGGCAGTTGCCGGTGCCAAAGTGCTGAATGCCCAGGCCGTTCAATTTGCGAAAGACAAAAACATCGCACTCTTCGCGAGACAAACAGGTAACGATAATATTGGAACCCAAATACGACTCAATCCGCCAACGGTTTCTGGTGGTGTCCGGGGTGTCGCGCACCTTCAAACAATCTATTACCTTCATGCACGTCCCCAAAAGCTTGCAGATGCCAATTCATTTTTTCAGAAGCTGCACTCGATTGGGCGGCCAAATTTTATCGATATCAGCAGGGAAGCATCATGCTACGCGTGTGTCACCGTCTTGAATCCGGAGAATATTCATGCTTCAAAATCGATGCTCACGGAGCAGTTGGATGCAGCGTTAAGAGACGATCTTGGCGTTATTTCACTCGTTGGGCAGGGGATACTCTCTTCAAGCGATGTGCTTTCAAAATCCCTATCATTATTAGCTGATATGAATATCGATGTGCACCACGTCTCTTCTTCGAGCTTTCGCCTGTCTTTTGTGATTCCGAGCAACACTGTTGAAGAGGTTGTTCGGAAAATGCATGAAACGTTTATCACCCGTTTGGCTTAGTATATCCTGCTGATTTAAAGCGGCAGGTCAACCTAAAAAGATAGACACTGCTCATCAGCCCCACAAGTGAGACAGACTTCGTTTGCTTGAAGAGAAACATCACATTGACTTGCACAACTAACGCGTGTTGGTAGACCGTCTTGCGCGATACACACTTCGCATTGCTCTCCATCGACTTCTTCTACCCGACACGTCTCATTCAAATTTTGGAGCGCACATGATTCAACCATTAACATCCCATAACTATCCCTGCATGTGATACAGAGTTCGCCACGAGATGAAAGGGTTCGCTCGCACTGTGCCGTTGAGTTGAACTGAGAATCACCACTGTTAAATGGTATTGGACGACGTACGCCAACTTCAAGTAAGTGTGTTGATGTTGTATTTTGGTCAGGGTCTTCAAAACAAGAGACAATGGCTTGTCCATTGATGACACACTGATGACATGTGAGGCCATTTTCTGCAAAACGCTCACAACGTGTCGGTTGAACGTTCGCCAGGGGATGACAATCAAGCTGTTGCTCACCTGAATCAAGCAACAAAACATCGCAAGAGCGCCCGTCTCGGGTCATCGTTGTGTATAGGTTAAGTTCTGAACGACATGTGAGGTTTGCAAGGCGACCATCGTCATCAATTTGAGCAGTACATGGTGTGTCATATGGATTGAGAAGTTCAGAGTTAACCTCGACGGAAACAAGATCTTGAGCCGCTTCGTCCGTTTTAAGACAGCTGTTGAAAACGATGACGCCTGAACCCGAGAAGCATTGTGTACATGGTTGATTTTGCGCGTCAACGAAATCAAGACATGTTGCTTCTTCTGCTTCAGCACAGATTTCAAAGGTCTCATTATCTGACGAACAGGTTGGGCAGACATCAGCGTTTAGGGTGCAACCAAAATCACTAAATGAAACGAATGAACGCTCAGCTTCATCCTCGGTATCTAGACCCGCTTCAGGACTGGCATCTTGACCACCGTTCACCTCGTTAAAATCACTTTCTTCAGCATTTGGGGCATCTTCATTTTGCACATCATTTTCTGGTGAAGCATAATAATCATCATCAGCATAATTTTCGTCGTCATCTTGTGAACCCGTAGAATCACTATCTTGGTCCACAAATGAGGGGGAATCTGCCGCGATTCCTCCCTCTGAATTACCTTCATTTGGAGCCGATTCATACCGATCTCCTGTACTATGACCATAGTCCGCATTTTGAATGCTCGTGTTATTGGATTCCGAGTCGAGCACGTAAGCCGCAGAACATCCTATTTGAAAAATTGAAGAAATAAGCGTGATGACAAATATATTTGACCACTTTGATATGCGTCGTCTCAAGTCATGTTTCATACAAATCATCATCTTCTTCTTCCCTTATAGGTTAACACAATAAGTATTGCACTTTATATGCCAACTCCATGTTTTTCTATCCTATTGAAATATAATGATTTAATTCGTCCCGCTCTAAAGTCAAAGCGATCATATTTTCTCAGCTGCGAACTTGAGATCGCAGCTTAAAAATACAACTGACAGCGCACGAATTTGGATGATTATTCGCGAATCGCATGTATTCATCGAAGAATTTGAATGATAGTGCATTTGTCATTGCAAAATGCCGTTTATATGGCACAACACAATTTCCAAATTCGATCATGGAATGACGTAAGGAGTAATTATGCGATTGATCAATAAAGTGGCTTTTTTGGGCTGTGTTTTCTCTCTTTTTTCGGCTGGGGCTATTGCGCAAGTAGAAGGTGATGCATGTGGACAAGACAGCCCACTGGTATGTGCTGGTGACAATCTTCTTTTCTGTGATGGGCAACAATACCAAACATTTAACTGCTCTAATCCCGATGGCGCAGAGTCACCATACGACGAGAATGATTTTACATGTGGCAATATCAATGGCGATTGTGTTGAAACAGATGAAAGTGATGTCCGTGACGGAGAAGCATGTCCAGCTGAGGGCGAAGATCGCTTCTTCTGTGCTGGTGCAGTAGAAGGTGGCTCATGTACTTCCGCTAACGACATTATTTGGTCTGATTTCGCATCGACTGTCTTCTCGCAAGGGATTGGCGCTATTGGTTGTCTACCTGGAGGCCAATGTCGCTCTACATTAGTTGGTTCACTTGAGGCTGAAACACTCGATGACACATTATTGTTTGAAGGAACATGTGAAGCTGTTGTGACCGAATGCACTGCGGCCGATCGAGAAGCTGTTTGTGAAGGAGATTCGCTTCGTTTGTGTAACACAATTTCGGTGACATTTGATGAAGAGCAGGATGGCTATGTTGCAGCAGAAGATGATGTTGTAGATGTTTACTTCACAACACCTGAATATATTGAGTGTGGTGCAGGTGCATGTAGTGATAACACTGATTCTGAAGATTATTGCGAGGTTGCTGAAGGTGCACCATGTAACGGTGGCTCAATGCGCTGTGAAGATGGTTTGGTCTGTAACCAGACATCTCTATTCGTCAACTTGTTGAGTGATAACGTCAATACAACGTTCGAAACGCCGAACAGTGTTTTCTATCAAGTTGGTATCTGTGAAGCACCTGAAAACTCAGAAGACTTGAGTTGTGATGCATCTGATGAAGAAACACCTTTGACATGCAGAGGCAACCTCCTACCGGTATCTTGTTCTGATAATGGTCAGGTTCAAGTTGTCGATTGTACAGAGCTAGGTGGAACATGTGTCGATGGTGCAGAGGAGTCATATTGCTCTGCAGCACAAGACGGATTCTGTTCATTCGCTATTTTTGGGTGTGATGCTGGTTTAACATGTGCGCTGAACCAAATGTACGTACCACAAGGTTTTGTGAACCCTCAGAACTTACCTGTCCCATCTTTATCAGCGATCGGTACCTGTGTACCTGCTGAAGGTGCAGAGTCACGTTGTGACGCAGAAGGAAACTTAACAGACAGTACATGCCATGGTAACGCGCTACCTCTGTTCTGCGGGGCGAACACAACCGCCTCAATCGACTGTGCGCAAATCGGTGCAGAATGTCTCGATGTCGGCGGAAACTCTCTATGTGCTGTAAATGAACCAGGTGGACTGTGTCAGGTTGATGGCCAAGGTTTTAGTGCTTGTAACCCGAATGAAGCGCTTGAATGTCAGACTGTCACGATTAACGATCCTGAGAACCCGTACAATGGTTTCCAAGCCGGTCAATGTGTCGATGCAGGTACTCCTGGAGACGGAAATGGTAATGGTCAAAATGGCAATGGTGGTGTTGATGATCCGATTGTCACAAATGATGATGACGATGAAGCGCCTGTGAATGTAGAAAACGACGATGATGAAGAGGAAGAGGAAGAAAGCACAGACGAATCTGATGAAGATGAAAGTGATGCTGAAGGTGATATCGAGCCAAGTGGTGGCGGGTGTCAATCAACTGCAACAGGTTCGCTCTTAGGTCTTCTTTGCCTGGTCGGTTTAAGACGTCGTCGGTAAAATAGGGTATCAACCACAATCAAAACGCCGCTTTTGCGGCGTTTTTTTATTTGACTTGTCTGCGCGATGCACTTGCGTTGCGCTATTTTCGAGATAACTTCATTAGTATGAACGTATTTGTATGCCTCTTGTTGTCGACGCTATCGTTATCTTTATATAGCCAAGAAGATGCGGGCATGGCTGTTCCAGATATAGGTACTGACGCCATCGATGATGTACAATGTGAAGCTGATATACTGGTTTTTTTTGATCGATCGGTTAATGAAGACCGTTCAATTGACTGTATTGCCCTGGGTGGGCACTGTGGAATTTTGAATGATGATTGGGGACTCGATTGTGTCCTCGACGAGAATGCGATGTGTGATTCGGGCTATGCGAATGGTTACACACGTTGCAACCGAGAAGCTGGATTGTTTTGTATCGAGTCCAAATGTATTATTTCGGAACCAATCGAACAAGAAGGTGTTGAGCCTCCAGATGATGCATCAGGGATTGGTGATCGACCAAATGACACAGGGAGCTGTGTGCAAACTGATTCATCGTTTTTGATACTATCTTTGATTGGTTTGATCGGGATGAAGCGGCGGCAGAGATACGCGTGTGCATAAAGAGATTGCCATTACTGTCGACTTAGATGGTGAACAATACTATCGAAAAATTCATGGTGAAATATCCGAAAACGATGCAGATGTTTTATATGAAGGTCCTGCTTTTCAACGGATGTTGGATTTATTTTTGCAATATAATGTCAAAGCGACACTTTTTGTTATCGCCGATGATGTATTGCGCTATCGAACGCTCAAAGAAAATCTACTCAGCGCGGTTGAGCTGGGGCATGAAATTGCAAGCCATTCTGCCTCGCATGATTATGGGTTGACGAAACAAGCTTCTTCAAAAATTTTTGAAGAGGTTGTTCGCTCCAAACAGATACTTGAAGAAGAGCTCGGTATTCAAGTTCATGGCTTTCGCGCGCCGGGCTATAATACATCTCCACAGGTATTCAATGCACTTCTTGAGTCAGGTTACACATATGATTCGAGTCTTTTTTCTTCTTTGCCATACTATTTTGTGCGACGATTGGTTTTATATCTCTATCGGGTGATTGGTCGAAAATCATCGTCTCTGATGGGAGATTGGCGTGCCTTTGGAAAACCTGGCCAAATACCTTATCGAATTGGTGAACAAAATACTCAAAAATACTGGCACGGTTTAGAGGATGTCAATCAAGCGCGTTCGTTGAGAGAATTTCCTATTCGAGCGGATATGGGCCTATTTGGGATTCCTTTAATTGGGACCAATATTGTGAGTTGGCCAAGCTGGCTGATTCGATATATGTGTCGCAGTCAGCTTCGACAGTCTGGGCTGTGGACAGTCGAGTTTCACTTGATTGATTTTTCGGGTGCGGAAGACTTTGGCTTGTCTGAACTCGGTCAACTCCAATTTGATGCACAAGTACCGTGGGATGATAAGGTACATCGCTTGTCTGACTTCTTTCTAATGCTGCAAGGGTATGAGAAGAAAACACTTGGTGAATGGAACAAAACACTGAAAACCAAGTCGAATTGAAGTCCTGGAATTGAGAGAAAGATTTGACAATGGCCTTCTCTTTCGCAATTCTCACACCATGGCGTACGAATTAATTGTTGCGGGGCAGACAGATGTGGGTCGAGAACGACAACACAATGAGGATAATTTTATCCTTGTTCCTGATGAGAATCTATTCGTTGTTGCTGATGGTATGGGTGGACACTCTTTTGGCGAGGTGGCTTCATCGATGGCTGTCGAAATCTTAGCTGATTTTTACAGAGAGACCCGAGAAGATGTCGAGCGAACGTGGGCGTTTAAAGAAGATCGAAAAAAAACTTACGATGAAAACAGGTTCATCGCCGGTGTGAAGCTCGCAAATCTTAAAATTTATGAACGTGCGCAATCGGATATCTCGAAACGGGGGATGGGAACAACAGTTGTGGGTGCGCACGTTGTCGACGATCAGATCTTTATCGGACATTGTGGTGACAGTCGAGCCTATCGATTTCGAAATGGCGGAATCGAGCAATTAACTGAAGATCATTCACTGCTCAACCACTATAAAAAAGAGAAGCAGTTGACCGATGAAGAGCTTGAGAATTTTCCAATGAAGAATATTATTCTGCGTGCTCTTGGTATGGCCGAAGTTGTTGACGTGGACTTGTGTACTGAGACGTATACGAAAGATGATTTGTATCTTCTGTGTTCTGACGGTTTGTCCGGGATGATTACCGATGCAGATATGCTTGAGATTGTAAATCAACACACTGAATCTCTGAATGATTCGGAAGGCCTCACCAAGCTTTGTGACCATCTTATCTCTCAGGCGAATGAGAATGGTGGTAAAGACAATGTGACGTTGGTGTTGATTCGAGTCGCTTCTTCTTCTGCTTAAGCAGAAAAAAAATTAGTACTTTTAAACCAGGGTATGGGGTCACTGCCGGGACACGCTCTCGACGAAATTTTATATAGTGTTATAGGTAGGTTTTAGTCATTTATTATTTTCATTAAATCTAAAATTTATTGTTATTACAGTCATCTATATTTATTGGCGGCAGTGACCCGGCAGTGAC
>JAHDGS010000081.1 GCA_020627505.1 Myxococcota bacterium | reverse complement strand
AGTAATCATGGTTGCCACGAACGAAGATTTTATGACCGGGACGTTGGGCAATCCAATTCATATCGGCAATGGCTTCACTTGGCTTCATCGCCCACGAAATATCTCCCGGAACAAGACCGATATCGTCACGTTGGACAATTGCATCCCAATTGTGTGCCATCTTTTGGGCGTGATCGATCCATTGTGGCCCAAAAATATCCATCGGCTTATCGACAGAAAATGATAAATGTAGATCGCTGATCCCATAAATGGCCATAATGCAATGCTGCCGGATTGCTCGTGGTTTGCAACATAGGTTGATTTATTTTCATCATGCAACGACAAAATCCAATCAAGGGATTGTGTGAATATCAGATGTCCTCTAGGCTTCCGACATGACTGAATCGACGCAAGGCTTTATTCCAGGTGGCACGCTGTGTGCACCGAATTGGTCTGCCGTGTTTGGTGCGGAAAAGCCCCTGATTCTTGAAGTCGGCTTTGGGAGACCCCATTTCTTATATGATTTGGCGAGCCAGTTTCAGACACATCACGTGATTGGGATTGAGTGGAAAAAAGCATGGCCTGTCCAAGCTAATAAGCGGGTCCGTCGCGAAGGCATCGATAACTTGCTTGCGATTCATGGTAATGCTTGGCACTTGACGGAGTGTTTATTTGAAACGGCGGCGCTTGATATGCTTTTTCTGAACTTTCCGGATCCCTGGTGGAAAAAGAAACATCGCAAACGGCGCATCATACAGCCTGCATTTGTTGATATTGCCGCGAGAAAACTGAAGCCAGGTGGACACTTTTACGTGCAGACGGATGTGGCTTCATTGATGGAAGAAATCCTGATGCATATTGAATACGACGAACGCTTCGAAAATAAATATGGAGAAGGTCGCTTGTGTCCAAGAAAACCTGTACAAGCATTTTCACATCGTGAAAAAAAATGTATCGCAGACGGGGTGCCCATATTTAGAGCTGATTTAGTTCGGGTTTAAATATATTCAGAAGATAGGCTTTTGAATCGATGTAACACAGATTGTTGATGTGACGTAACAGAAACACAAGGAGAGAAATCATGTTAAATAGAACAATATTTTTGAGCGTATTATGCGCATTGATGATGACGCCAACGATGTCGTGGGCAGCGTCAAGTGAGTGGCAGATCGACCAAGGGCATACGACCATCGGTTTTAAGGTACGCCATTTGGGTTTGAGTTATGTCAACGGTCATTTCAATAAATACGAAGCAAAGGTGATGGCTGATGATACGACTGGGCGATTGACAGGTGTGCATGCGAAAGCCACTGTAAAGTCAATTGATACAGGTATTCAAAAACGGAATGAACACCTTCATCAAGAAGACTTTTTCTATGCAGAAAAACATCCAGAGTTATTTTTAAAACTTGATCGATTCGACTGGACAAATAACGAAGTGAAAGCGACAGGAACATTAGTGATGCGTGGTGTCAGTAAACCCGTTGTATTTAAAGGGGAGCTTGTTGGAACCCATAAGGTTGATTTTGGTGGCGGGCCGCAATTTCGTGCTGGATATGCGTTGAAAACAAAGGTGAACCGCAAAGACTTTGGACTGAGTTTCGGTCGTCTCGCTGAAGGGGTTTCGGTTGTTTCTGATGACGTCGAAATACAATTAGATGTTCAGATCTGGAAGAAACAATAATTAGATTGACACCCGTATTGTTTAAAATACCGTAAGCCTGCGAAATGCAGGCTTTTTTTATGCAGATTGAATACGTGACCTTCTCGTATAGCCATGGCACTATATAATATAGATATATGGAGGACTGTCGGTTGTGGCTGGCGAAATGGTATTGGTAGAATGGGGTAGAAGAAGCAGGTGCGGAGCGAATCTGTTCCTGGTTTTGTTTGTGCTTTTGTCTATCTTTTTGATGGTATCGTGTCGTGGCGATGATGTGTCGAATGATGCGGGGACTGATCTGAACCCTTGTTTAGGGGAAATGACGGATGGCCGATTATTTGCGTCACCGCCTTTCGGTCCAGCCTTTTCGTGCGTTCAGATTGGCTGCGATAATATTGAGACTGTGCGAATCGAAAATACTGGATGCCGTGATGTTGCTGTATCACGCATCCGCCTGACTTCGATCACATCTCGAGATTATGGCTTGGGGAGCATTCTAAAGGGGACCCAGGCAATTGGTGTTGTATCTGGTGCTACACCTTTAATGTTAGAGCCAGGTGAATCGGCAGAGATTGAGGTACAATATATTCCATCAGATGCGCAAATCGACTTAGGAGAATTATTGGTTCAATGGTCGTCGAGAGATCCCAACGGGGATTTGGGCGTTCTGCAAGAAACAGAACTACCGCTGACGAGTGCCTATTTCGGTGAAGCCATTATGACGGCAGTGAACCCTGAAATGAATTTGGGTTATATCGCATTAGGCGAACAGGCATCATTCTCAGTTGATATTGAAAACCAAACGGCTGGGCAGATGATTGGAGAAATCGTTGCAGGTGAAACTGGCGCACATGCTGACTGGTTATTAATTCAAAGCAGTGATTACCCGTTGTATGTGAATCCGCAGGAACAAGCGTCGCTGTCATTTAGCCTATCGCCCCAATTTGAATCTGTTTATGATAATACCCTCCTTTTTGTCGATGGGCTCGAAGAACAAATTCCGGTTCGGATTCTTGCCACATCGATACCTGATGCCGATATTCAATTTCTGACCTCGATGTTGCGGTTTGAGGCCCCGCTTCAAGGGACAGCAGAAAAACAAGTGGAGATTCAAAACCGTGGGGGCACATCGGTTTTCGTCAATCTTGAATCACTGCATCCAGAATTACATATCGCGCAAAGTGAGTTTGAACTTCAGCCGCTTGAGACACGTCTTGTTGATATGACATTTTCGCCCGAGGTTGATGAACTCGACCTACAAGAAAGTTCGATTCGAGCAACTTATACTCGCCGCGGACAAGTTCAAGAGACATTCTTACCAGTCGAACTTGAGGTGTTAGCCGGGGTGATACGTGTTGAACCGGATTCAATTTCATTCGATATTTCTGCTTTTGGAGAGGCGGTTCAGCAAGAAATTATTTTATCAAATCTTGGCACTGATTTGGTCCAAATCAATGACCTGGCTTGGCAAAATTCACCGCTCGAAAGCGATCACTTCATGCAAACCTTGCATATTGTCGACGATGGTTTGGACCGTTTCTTAGCCCCTGGTGAGTCGACAACCTTCGTTATTGAAGCACGTGCCATATCGAATGGTGTAGGAGATAGCCTGCCGACCCAACCGGAGATCACAACACCGAATATCGTGATAGGTGAACTCGAAATTCGAACAGATAGTGTGCTCGACCCGATTCGTGTGTTGTCTGCAGAAGCACGTGTTTATGATTGTGCTGGATTTTGTTGGCAAGCCGCACTCAATTCGCAAAATACATGGCAACCGGATGACTGTTCGGAAAGCGAAGTTAATCAAGGTGATGGACAGTGTCGATTGATGAATATGACATGTGGGGCGGGTGGACAAGACGCTTTATGTCAAGCGGCAGGATGCCCGATCGGTTTTGCAGATCGCAATGGAGATGCACTCACTTGTGAGTGTCCTGTTGATGAGAGTAATCCGGCAACCCCTTCTGACTTACCGCCAGGCACGAATGGTATGGGCAATAGTGCGGCACCATTTGATTTCGGAACTTGGCGCGGAAATAATGTGAGTCCCCAGCGATTCTTTTCACTGCACGCAGGTCCGAGCGGATCGAGCTTTGGCGATCGGGATACATTTTGTTATGTCGCAGACGACCGCTGGGGCGGGTGGAATAAAATCGACCCTGAAATTTATATTGAGTCCAATAGTCCGGATTTATTAATTCTGACCAAATACCGTGAAGTTGATGATGGTATCGATTGTGACGATGATACGAATATTTCTGATTTACCATCAGCGCAGGCGATTGGCTCAGGAAACTGGCAAGATTTTAGGGGGACACCTCGAACAACCTCAGATTCATTCTACAGATATCGGTATGTCGTCGAGCCGTTTGGTGCGCGCAATGACAATCATATTATTCACTTCGCGGTTCAGGAAAAAATAGGCGCGAATGATGTGGGTTGTGTGCGTTATCGTGTTCAAGTGAGGTCAGAGGATTAAATGATGAAGCCTGATCCAAACGGTATACGCCATACCATCTACAGTCTATGTATATCAATGATCTTCCTAGCATGTGATACCGGGACGGATATTGTGAATAGCGTTGATGATGATGATGCACAGTGTTTTGATAATGATGATTGCGACGTCGATGAGATATGTGAAGGTGGCATCTGTGTTGAGAATATTTGTGTCGATGACGCGAATTGCCCGAATGGCTTTGTATGTGTACAAGGGCAATGTTTAGCGCAAGCGGAATATGATTGCCGGGCGGGGCAAGTGCCACGCTTTCACATCGAAACCGACATCATTGATTTCGGTAATATCGCTCAGCTGGAAGAAGCAGAGATGATACTTGAGATCGAAAACCTGGGTGCATGTAACTTGGTGATTGATGATATTGGGTTTTCTGGCGAGACATCCCCTATCTTTTCGTGCCCGTCTTGTGACCCAGCTTTTTTACCGCTTAGCATTGCACCACGAAGAACGGCCAGCATTCACTTGATTGCCCTGACAGATCGCGTCGGGCAGTATTCTGGCGAGCTTCTAATCAAGACGAATGATTTTTCAGTCAAAGAAGATGGGCTGTACCGTGTGCCGATCACGGCACAACATTTGGGGGTACCGCAAATCGCCATCGATCCATTGATTCTCAATTTTCAATATGTTGCGCCGGGCGACTCGCGGTCATTACAGCTTTCTATTGGAAATATTGGCACAGGGGAACAGCCTTTATACGTTCGATTAAGAACAGCCTTTGAACATATCACGATTGATGAAAGCCGTCTGGATTTAGATGAAAACGGCTTTTTTAGGATTGCGCCAGGTGCGAACGATGTCGAAATACCCGTTCAATTTGTGGCACCACAGGCAGGCTCGACACAAGATTTTAGTTCATTCATTCAAGTCGATGTCCACGAAGGTGATGTCGCAGATATCGCTCAATTGTCAATTCCATTAACGGCGACAACAAATCGACCGCCAGATATGGCATTTCAACAATCACTTGGTTTATTTTGTGAAGCTTCGCCATGCATCGTGGGTGATCCAAATGCGGAAATCTTGACCCTTGCCTTCAAAAATGAAGGAGATCGGCCTTTCTACTTTGATAATATTGAAATCTTATCTGACTTCGCAGAAGCGCATCATTTTGAGATTTTAGATATGTTCTCGACCGGTTTCATTGCGCCGTCTGATCCACAAAATCAAATCCCCGGTGGTGAACAACTCAATATCACCATGCAATATTTGCCAACCACGCCATCTGACTCTGGCGACCCTAATCTTGAAAACTGGCCGAATCAACGCGGAACCCCACATGAGGCTTTTTTACGCGTGACCAGTTTTAGCCAAGGTAGGTTTTATGAGTTGCCTTTGAAAGGTTATGCCCGTTTAAGCCAAGTCGATACCGGATTTACAGTCAGTATGCGCATGACAATCGATCGTGGCGACCGAGACCTCCGTGACGCCGACTTACAGCTGTTGACCGATGTTTTTGATGCGACAATTGAAGGTGGTTATCGAGGCCCACACTTTTGCCAAAAGCCACAATTACTTACACAAGAAAATTCCGATGGTGAATATGTTGTGATTGGTAGCACCGATGTATGTGAGCGTGATTGGTCACTAGGGCAGGCGCGGTGGAGCAGTCCATCGAGTGGACAAAACCCGGAGAAGATTACAGTATCTGATCTGCCAACGGATGATGCATTGAATACAGAGTTTGTTGTGGCAACCGATTATGCAGTGTCTTGTGTCAGGCCAAATGCATTTTGGGGTAATCTTGTTGCCGTACTCTTTGTTGTGGGAAATGTTGCACTAGCTGTGACAACAGGTGTTGTGATCCCTGTCAATCCAGCTGATATCGCGCGGACCATTAATGAAAGCTGCGGGCAGGGAGAAGATCTGCAAGTTGAGATTGAAATACATGAAAACGGTCAGTTACGAAAAAGGTTGAATACGATTTTGCCCCGAGAGCGAACAGGTCAACATATTGAATTATATCGTTTTCGGCGTGAAGACGGTGCACTGGTCTTTGATTAATCATTCGAGCGGTATGATGTAGGCTTATATCGTATCAGCCGAAGATCCGACGGATCTTTTGTTGTCACAGAAAGAACGTTTATGGCAAACTAATATATCAAAGGGACAATGGAGGAACCATGCACACTATAATCAACAAACACTCAATATCATCTGTGTTCCAAGCGTTGCTGTTGAGTCTCGTCTTTATTGGGACAGGCTGTGACACAGGCACAGATATTATCGCTGAAGTTGATGGCGGCTCAGATCGAAAACCCTGTACGCTTGATAATGATTGTGAACACCCAGAACAATGCCTTGAAGATGGATTTTGTGGAATTCCGACCTGCGAAGGTTCGGGCGATTGTGAAGGCGACGATATTTGTTTAGATGGTATTTGTGTTGATGGTGGTCCATATCTATGTGCCTCTTCTCAGGTGCCGCGCGTTGAGGTCAGCGATGTCGAGCTACTTTTTGGGCAAGTCGCACTTGGGCAACCGACCACACAAAATATCACGGTCACCAATACTGGCGACTGTCGTTTGCGCGTCGAGTCCATTGGATTCACAACACAAAATCCGATTTCGTCTCCGGACTTCTCGTGTAATCGATGTGATGTCACGACACATCCATATGATTTGATTCCCGGGCGTTCTTTAGAGATTGCGGTATCGGTGACGCCGGAGACTGCTGGTACCAAAGAAGGTGTTTTGGTGATTAACACTGATGCTGAGACAGGTGAAGCGGGTGGGCTGATCTCCATACCTGTTTCTGCGGTGTATAGTGGGGAGCCAAGTCTCGAGTTCCACCCACGAGAGATTGATTTTGGTTTTGTTGCACCTGGTTCAGGGCCGTACACACAAACAGTGACTGTTTCTAATCTCGGAACAGCAGGGGCTAACATCGTTCAAATCAATAAACCATTTGATGGTTTTTTTACGATGAGTGAGTCGGGCTCTGTTGACATTACAGTTGCACCTCTTGGCGGTGGTATCGGTGTGGATGAGCTTGAACTCGAAGTGACGGTCGATTTTTCATCCGCGAATGAGTCACCACAGTCATACGATCGTGAAATCAAATTGATTTATATCGGTTCGAATCCTGATGCGACAGAAGAGCTTGTGATACCTGTTAAGGTGAGTACATTGTCTGCACCCGAGATTGTCATTGAGCATCGGCAGGATGAATCGATGGATCCGCTTTTATTTTTGAATGATGGTGATGCGATCACTACAGGCGCATTCAAGATTCATGAACTGATTATTCGAAACGCAGGCGGTGCACCACTTAATGTATTTGATATTCGTTTTTCGAACGGCTTGAATTACTTTCGTTCGTCTCCGACGGTTCTTCCGCCGATTCAAGGTAATAATGGGGAGACGATTATCACGCTATTCTATGAACCTTTAGCTGCCGAGTCGAAGCAAGGAGAGTTGATTATATCCTCTAACGATCCGGCGAATGCCACAATGTTGATTCCTGTCGAAGGAGAATCAGTTGCGAGTGATTTGCATGATGTTTTGACGATAGAAGTCACCATGTTAGATATCGACAATGATGATTTTTGGGGAAGTGACCAACGAAATGTAGATGTTGGTTTAGAGGCGAATAATGGGGCATTACTCTGTACGAGACCTCTTTTTAATACACAAACCGGTTCCGTTCAGGATCTTTGTCAATGGGATGACTCGACTTTTGGAGAGGCCGCTTGGCGGATTCGAAGTCAGGACGAAAACCCCAAAAAAATTGTTGTTTCAAATATCAACACTTCAGGCGCAGCAGATGGCCGAGGACAGTGGAAAGTCGATTTGTTTTATAGAGAAAACTGTTCAAATGTGCCGAGTGACACATTGAATGACCTAATTGATATCAGTGGTAATCTTGCGGGCGGTGCGATAGGCGCAGAGTATGGAGCAGGTTGGGGGGCTGCAGTGGAATCAGTTATTGATGAAGTCGGCAGTTTACCATGTTCACCAGGTGCTAAAAAAGGTATTCGTGCCCAGGTTCGAGCTTGGGCTGGCGGTGCGGTGATCGCTGAAAAGATTCATCAGTTTGCGAGAGATGATATGGGTGCGCCACCAGTGACGGTCATGACCCTCGAACGCAACAATAATAAGTTCGAGTTCGTTGAGTAATATGGCCGGTTAAATCACGGTTACTCAAAAAAGCCCTTGGATAGACCGTGGGCTTTTTTATTGGCGACAGGCGTTTCGACGGGACAAGATATTAAGTCGATTACGTTGGCGATATTTGAGAGTACGGTCTTTAAGTAGGTTCTCGATGCGCAGACATATGCGTTGTCTTGCATTTGTTTTATTCAATCGTTCTAAGGAACGTATTTGGGAGTCGACCAGCTTACTCCGTTTCGCTGGTGTAAGTGCACGTTTCTCAAGTCGCGTTTTTTGAGCAGCACGATTCAGTTGGTGTTCGTCATAAGCAATCTGTGCTTGCGAACGTAACATCTCTATTTTGATATTTTTCGGCGATTTATTTTTGGCTTTCTCTGAAACCCGTAAGGCTTCTTCATATGCGCCTTCTTTCAATAAGGTTGTGACGTAGCGTTCTAGACGAGCCGCATCGAGGTAAGCTTCTTCACGAAGGGTATCAGCTTTATCGATACGGCGCGCTTCTAAGACAGGCGTTTCAGTTGTCGGTTCTTTAGTCGGTTGAGGAAACGTCGGTCTCTTCGGTGTCAACTTTAGCTGGGTTGGAGATGCTTTTTTTTTTTTTCGTCGAGTTCACTTGGGATATCAAATGCCGCGCGGGGGGACTGTTCTGATTTCCGTGAGCTAAACCACCATACAGCAGTGATCACAACCAGCAATGTCGCGAGAATCAATAGAATCGTGAGCAAATGTTGTTTCTGATTCGTATCTGTACCTTCATTGAGTGCGGTGCCAAGAGGGGCCGCACCTTTGACCTGATGTGGTGGCAGGGACCGGGCACTTTTTAAGCCGGTTGCTGTGCGTTCAGGAACTTTAATGGGTGGTGCTTGCGTGATCGTGGCTGCATCGTGTGTTGGGGCCGGAGACGAAGAGGGTCGAGACTTCACAGCTTCTAAAGCAGCATTGATATCGTTTCGAGAAGATGGGCCTGTGTCTTGCTGATTCAATGGTTCGTCAAACCTGTCCGCTTGGTTGGGAGCCGAAACAACATAAATGGTGTTCCCAATGGTGATCTCATCTCCTGCAACAAGCGGTGCTTTATCGATCATCGCTCCATTTAAGAGTGTACCATTTCCTGATTCTAGATCTGTGACTTGAATTTGGCCATCTTGCATCACATCAATACGCGCATGAACACGACTGGATGCTAAATCACGAACAATCAATGCATTCTCTTGAGCTCGCCCGAGCGTATATGTTCCTGGAAAGAGTCTTAGTAGGCCGCCTTGTGCCCCCTCAATATGCATAAGAACGGCGGACGCTGTTTTCTGGGCGACGACAGGTGTCTTTTCCTCATGTACGCGCAGACGTTCATCCATGAAGAATCCTTCATCTTGAGATGATCCGGCTGGTCGTTTCATATTCGACATTATGGTTAGTTTATGTAAATTCCTCAAAAAACAAAAGAATTCATCATAAATATAACGGCTTCTCGACTTTAACTATTGTCACATATCGATCATAGTGATAAACAATGAAGGTGTGCCGCTATAGCTCAGTTGGTAGAGCATCTCCCTTACAAGGAGAGGGTCCCCAGTTCGAGTCCGGGTGGCGGCACCATCTATTTGCCTTGAGCATCTTATTTCTGGGGTTTTTAGCCTGCTCGGACTCAAAAATCGAACAACAAGATGGAAAAGCTGTTGAGACACAAGTTCCCAATATCTTAAAAACACCTCAACCATCTGGCATTGATGAAGGCCATCAATATCAAATCAAGTCAGATCAACTTGAAGTCCAAATGGAGTCGAATAATACACGTCAGCAGGTCCCCTGTCGTGGGAAGGAATGTCGTTGTATTGAGGAAGGTCCGGCAGATATGACTGCCGCGCAGAAGAGATTCTTATGTCAGAAAAACCCGAATGCCTTTGGTGATCGTGAGCGTCACAATCAACGCGCAGAAAAAGATAGTCAATCGCGCGGATTGGGTGGAGATTCAGCTCTAGAAAAGACAACAATAACGACCAAAACAGTGACGGAATCCGCACCGAAAGCGCAGAATGAAAAAAGTGTAGAACAGCGTCAAGTCAAAGAAGATGTTTTAACCCGTCAAGAGGACCTGAATTATTCACCTCCACCAAAAATTGAGTGTTGGGATGGGTGTGTCGGGGGATTTTCGATGTGCCACGCAAAATGTGGACCCGGTGTCCGCTGTTGGGCGAATTGTATGAATACCCATGCATTTTGTGCGAAAAAATGTGGGCCTGGGCCCATCTGTCATCTTAAATGCAAAGCAGCAGGCGATCAGTGTTTCGCACGTTGTGGCGAAAAAGTTTGGTCAAAGGAAAGCGACCTGTCTCAAAATTGAGCGTTTTGACAGTTTTTTTGAAGTCACTCTGAAAGTCAAGTTACACTATAAAGGTCCTGAGAGATCAGGATAAGGGGAAAGCTGACAAAGGAGGGACGCTTCTATATATAACACGCGCTCTTAAGCGCAAAATGGAAGTCGACAACCGACGGTTCACCAACTGGTAGCCGTCGGTTATTTTTTGGAGTTGGTCTATTTACGCATCAATGGACATCGCACATACTCGACTGAGGGTCGTTAGTGAATATCCTGTTTCTTCTCGCCATGCATTGAGGGTTGCTTGCACCGTTTGGAGCGCTTTTTTTGAGGTTGGGTGCTTGTCAATGACGCCAACAGAGATGAGTGCAGCGACACCATCTCTGCCGAAAATAAAACTATCATAGCCGATTGAGCGCAAAAAATATTGGCATGTCATTCCGCCTAGTCGAGCGCCAGATTTCTTTAAATCAAGCAATAATCCGACATAGTCGTCTTCAGGCCATGTCTTCAAAAAATTAAAGAATGAACCCATGGTTTCCGATTTGCTGAAAATCATTTCGGCATTTTGTGGAACAGTTTCAATTTTTTGACCATTGCGGACAATCCGTGTGTCTTGGCAGAGGGCTTCGAAAATATCAGGTGACATAAAACGACATGTATTGATATCAAATCCATCAAATGCAGCTTCAAAGCCATCCCACTTTTGCTCGATCACTTTCCAGCTAAAGCCTGCTTGGAAGATGCGCTTCGTCATCTCTGCTAGGTATCTATCATTCGGCAGTTTGGGGATGGCAAAAGGTTCTTCTCCCACCATTGATAAAAGTATGCTGGGTCCACCTTTTCGGTCACTTGCACGTTGAAATATTTCTTGGAATTGGGACATAAAAAAATGGCGCACCCGGAGCGATTCGAACGCCCGACCCCCTGATTCGTAGTCAGATGCTCTATCCAGCTGAGCTACGGGTGCACAGCCACACGATACGGCGAAAAATCATGATGTCAATAGCCTGTTTATACGCTTTATGCGCTGGCGTTTGCGCGATGTAGGTGTATATCGCATCGGATCAGGAGCTGATTTTATAATCCTAATTCAAGCTAATATAAAAATATGGGAAGATCATACATATTATCCACTGTCGGCATCGTTTTTATCCTTTCTGGTTGTCCGGACAATAGCGGGCCATCAGATGGCGGTTTTATCACAGAAACAACATGTGAAAATGATCGGCAACGCGGTCGACTTGTTGTGACACCAACTCAAGTCGAATTTGAGTGCAAATCAATTGGTTGTGAAACAACGAAACTGGTCGAGTTGGTCAACCTTGGATGTGATGATATTTTGATTTTTGACGTGTCATTAGATGCACCAGCGACAAATGATTTTTCGCTAGATACGCTGACCCGTTCGATGGAGCCAATTGACATGCCAAGTCAGGCTCAACCACTGCGTATAGAGCCTGGCAGTGTGCCTGTTTCTATTGCGGTTCGTTACAGTCCGACGGATGCGTCGCCTGATGCGGCAGATTTGATTGTTCAATGGTTTCATGAAGATGCGACCGGTTTTCGTTCAGCCGTTCGACGAAGTGAAGTATCCGTCGGAACGGCATCTGGAACAGTCGGTCAACTGGTTGCGGATAAAACAGAGTTGCAGGTGGGCTACGTACCTGTGGGCACAGTATCTGAAGTTGAGTTGTACATTGAAAATGCTTCTCAAACAGATCCGGCGACGATTCAGCAGGTGTCTATTACGCCAGCAAGTGGATGGACTATATTGAGTGATGCGACTGAGGGGGAAGTTTTGAATCCTGGTGATCGCCGAGGCATCACATTCTCAGTGTCGCCGTCACAAGAAGCACCGTTGAACACGGATATCCAAATTGTGGATCAAAATGGCGATCAAACGACGATACAACTGCTCGGGACATCTATTGGCGGATCAGCGCTTGTGGCATTGACAGATTCGTTGTTCATATCAACTTCTGTGGGAGAAACGAGCATTGGAATCGTCAATCTTCGAAATAATGGTGGCGAGGTCGCCGATGTGCAGGCGGAGATTACTCATCCTGCTTTTTCTCTGGCTGATGGGGCATCATTTGACGTACAAGGGCTTCAAAACAAGATGCTTGAGGTTGTGTTTGAGCCTCAACCGGGC
>JAHDGS010000080.1:5048-12779 GCA_020627505.1 Myxococcota bacterium | reverse complement strand
ATAATCGTGTCACCGACCTCTATAAATGTCATCGGACAAATGTCCGATGGCGGATACACTACGCGTGACCGTCTATAAGATTATAACGAAATGATGTCCCCATACAAGCCTGATACGCGATGTATCGGAAATGTTCATTAAATGTTGCGTCCAACAAACCCTAAATATAGAAAAACGGCATTGTTGATGCCGCTTTCTTTAAAATGACTATATATTTTAGAGGGTTATGGCTCCCAGTCGGCATAAACTTGGACGCCGCCTTGATCCTCATCGACTTCTTTGAGTTTCTCCAGTCCTCGAACTTCAACTTGTCGGATCCGCTCTCTTGTGAGGTTCATGATACCGCCTACCTCTTCAAGGGTAATTCCGCCTCTATCAGCGATATCAAGGGCACATGATATCGGGAGTTCCCAAACATCCATGTCAGGGAAATTGAACTTGATAGAGCCTGTTTCAGGGTTGACATCCAGATAGAGGTGATGTCGACAGGATACATATAAACATGGACGAGCCATTTTCAAGCAATCTGAACGACTTTCAGGGCGCCAGTAATCAATGACTTCAAGCATTTCCCCCCGAGCTCTCATTTTTCGGTGCTCTCTTGCCATTTGTTTGCGCGAAAGGGTTTTCGCTCGACCAAATATATCATCTTCTCCTATATGGCCCCGCGGGTAGTCATGTGTTGATGTGGGGGGTACTGTGATGTTTTCCATATAAGCCTCCGATTTTCGCCTTGACAAAGATATAATCTTAGGGATCAGACTATTTTATTAGAGATCAATTGGTCAACCATCTGATCAAAAAAAATGACTTTTTTTCTGATTCTAAAAGTGTCAATAAAAAGAATGTTGACTTCAGTTCCACATAAATATCATGAAATCGAGGATGACGAAGAGCTTAAAGCCTTTGTTGAAAGGCGTCTCAAAAGACAAAAGGTGCTGATGCGTCGTTTTTATCTACTCGGAACGGTGCTGATTGTGGCTGGCGGGGTTGGCATCTGGTGGAGCTACACCAATACAAATCACTGGTTATTTTGGGTGTCGTTGATGGGGGTGTGTCTTGGTGGGTGGCTGAATATTCGATTGCAATCTATTGTCTCTCGTGCGAATAACCTTGATGATGGATCGAATTGATACGCTCTTGGATCGTCTTGAAACAGGGCTTAATGCACTTGTAGAGGACGGTATAGAGTCGATACCTGTGACGCCTATATCAGAGGGGACAGCCGCTCCGATCGTGAGCGAAGTGACGGATGAGGCAGAAATATTAGCCCAAACACTTGTTTTCGTCGCTTGGGCTGAATCCAGTGACAAGGTCGCTTCCGAACTGCTCTCAAATATCCTACAGGCGGCACATCTTCATGGTGATGACGTTAAATTGCTTTACGTACATCGACCAGCGGACTGGGAGAGATACACTGAGATGATTGCATCCGGGCTCAGTCGCGTAGACCGAACCTATATATTATTTGGTGAAGATATTGTCTCTACGTTTATGAAGCAGTTTGGGGAAACGGCTGGACAGAAGATCATCCTCGAATCTGTTGAGCATATGTTGACTGATGTTGCAGCTAAGCGTCGAACATGGTCGAGCTTAAAATCGCATTTAAAGCTCTAGGTCATACTCATACTTATGCAGAGAGAAGCCCGTTGAGCACACCTGTCACATAAGTGGCAGAAGTTTCAGAACCATATCGATCAGCCAGTTCTTGCGCATGTTGTATAATCTGAGCCGTTGAGAGGCTTCTTTTGCGCTGCTTTTCCCATATGGCAAGGCGAATAATATTTCGATCAACCACTGACATCCGATCAACTCGCCAACTTGTCTGAGCCGATTCGATATCACGATCGAGGGTTTTGACCGAATTGATAAACTGGGAGAATGCTTCTTTTGTTGGAGCGCGCATGTCATCTTTCGTATCAAAAAGCTCAAAAAATTGGTCAACGAGTCGATGTTGTTCTTCTGGTAATATGGGTTCACCCGAAAAAATTCTGACCTCTTGTTCGATAGGTGTCTCGGCCTGGTTTTTTTTGGGTGAAACCAAAACAGATATCCGATCTTGAGACGTCTCGAGGCCGTACATCAATTGCAATAAATATTCGAACAACCGTTTTCTATTTTTCATGTATTCACATGCCGTAAGATAGAGATTGTTTCCAAAACAGCTAGTGTGGCTTCAATACCTTTATTGCCCATTTTGGTACCAGCGCGCTCGCGTGCTTCTTCGATTGTATTGGTTGTTAACAATCCGAGACCGACAGGTGTTGTATAAGAAACGCTGAGTTGTTGTAAGGCCGAAACTGTCGGGTTAACAACAGCCTCAAAATGAGGTGTCGAGCCACGAATCACTGCGCCAAGGACGATGACGCCATGATATTGACCACCTTCAAGGAGTTTCTTGGTGACGACGGGAAGTTCCCACGCGCCGGGTACCCAATAAATATCAGCTTCGTTGATAGAACCACCGAGTTGGCGGACCAACGTCGATGCACCGGAGACAAGTGTTTCAACGATGGCATGATTGAAGCGTCCTGCAACAACGGCAAGCTTGACGTCTTGCGCATTTAATGTACCCACGGTTTGTTCGGAATTTAGTGTCACCATCTTTCTCCTTCTTCTCCCATTTATTCAAACGGGACTGTTTCTACAATTTCAATGCCAAAACCTTTGCGGCCAGGAAGCTTGACTTGGCTGTTGCTCAGCAGACGAATCCGTCGCAACCCAGCTTGGCGTAAGATTTGTGCGCCCAGTCCATAGTGCCTCATCACAGGTGAGGCGCCAGTTTCTGCATCGCCTTTTTGGGGCAGTTGCTCCATCGAATTAATCTTCTCGAGGTGTGTTGAGAAATCAAATACGTTGGTTTTCCTTGGGATATATAGCAATGCCCCGGCAGGTGTCTCTGACAGTTGCTTGAGAATATGATGCACATCAAACTGGCGTTCTGTTAAAATACCGCCAAAAACATCAGACATCAGATCGCCGGACTGAATCCGAACCGTCGGAATCGCTGTATCATCCCAGGCAGCTGTTTTGAATAATATTGCCTCATCATCATTCACTGTAGAAGCAATACTGGTGACTTCAAATACGCCATATGGTGATTGGATATCTGCTGTCCTCTCAAATTGAATCAAAGACTCATGTTCCAGACGAAAAGCGATGAGGTCCGCAACGGATAAAATCGTCAACTCATGTTTTTCGGCAAAATCAACCAGTTCAGGTAGACGCGCCATTGTGCCATCGTCATTGAGTATCTCACATATGACACCAGCAGGTTGCATACCGGCAAGTTTTGCCAGATCAACGGAGCCTTCTGTTTGTCCGGTCCTGACTAATACGCCACCTGGTTGTGCACGTAACGGAAAAATATGTCCAGGTCGTACGAGATCGTTCGGCTTCGAATCAGCATCGACAACAACTTGTATGGTGCGCGCCCTATCTGCCGCAGATATGCCAGTCGTGACACCGGTGCGGGCTTCGATAGATACAGTGAAAGCTGTACCGTATCCACTACTATTATCTTCAACCATGAGTGGCAAATCAAGTGCACTTAAACGCTCGGGCGTGAGGGTCACACAGATGAGCCCACGTCCTTCTTTCGCCATAAAGTTGATATGGTGTGCCTCAACACATTCAGCAGCCATGATGAGGTCACCTTCGTTTTCGCGATCTTCATCGTCAACGAGAATGACCATTTTCTTGTTTTTTAAAGCCGCAATGGCATTTCGAACACGTGCGTTATGATCGACACCAAACTGGACCAATAGCCCGGTTGATGTTTCTGAGACAGGTTCCATTTCTTGCGAACGCAATAGAGATACTGACATGAGGTCAGACTAGTGCTTCATGTGATTAGCGCAACCCCCGTCGCGGTATCTTCTATGTGATTTGATATCTAGAAAATAGCCGTTTTGTCCACTTTTGAGACATCAGCTCAGCAAATATTGGCAATTGGTTTTCGTTTATCCCATTATCTCCATGGGGGAACAAATGAACTTAACGAGACGACTGAGTCTACTATTTCTGGTATTGATATGTGCTTCGGGGAACCTGTCTGCCTCAACATGCGAGCAAGGCGATCTTGATCTCGGTGACGGGGTTTGCATTCATGAATCTGAGCTGTGCTATCTCGACAAGAAGGTTGAGGATTGTGACGACGGTGATGCGCAAACGATTGATTCATGTGCGCCGGTGGGTATTCCGGGAACTGAGATCTTCGGTAGCTGCCTGCACGAGCCTGTCGAAACCAACTCCGTTTCTGTAAGATCGAACGAAATGACTGAGGTGGATTTTGCGCAAGAAGTCGCGACGGTGGCAGGATGTCAAAACTATGCATCTGACACGATGCTGGCAGGACTATTCACGCTATTTCTATTGCGTCGCTCAAAAAAGAGTTAACTTAACGCTTTTTCTTGTGGCTCCACACATCCCATCCCGCGGCGGGCTTCCGTCCGTTATCGTTCTTAGTGAGTGAAATATCGAAACCTGAAAGTGATTGAGGGGCATGATCTCCTACGAAAGGGTGGAGGACTTCCGTTTGATGGCGTGTATAGATGACACCATCAGGCCATATTAAGTAGGCTGGGTGCTTCGCATTTTTTTCAGGCCAGGCATAAGCGAACCACATATCTTCGTGTTGATGTTCATCTTTAGGTTTTTTGGATTTCGATCGTATGAATCGATTCTGCTCCTTAAACCATAACTCAAAATGATATCCAGAAAACGTGAGTCGTTCCTTGCGCTCATTTAAGTATCCGTATGGCCTAAGCAGGCTGCCACCATTCTCTTGAGGAGAGAGCAGTTCTTCAAATGAAAGCGGTGCGCCAATGCCATTGTGGTTTCGGTCGATAATATGTTGTTCGATCGCTATGATTTGTGCTGTGCGAATATGTCGAAGCTCTGATAATGCATTCTTGACCATTGCTGATTGACCAGACCTTACAACACCCGGCAAAGCAAAATCCGCTGCGAATCGTGCGAGACCACATAAGAGAAAAAATGTTGTGATGGCAACTAAGATACGCATGAAAATATGTTTCAGGGCAGGAGACTGGTAAAGTGCCGCGACTGAAACAACAAACAGAATAAGCGCAAGTAATGCCAAACTTGCCCACTTCAAAGAGAGCATTGAGCAACACATAGAGCTGAGCATCAGTCCGAAAGCTTTATCTCGATATCCGACTAAGTCGTGGGTCATGCTGGCTCCATTAGAATTCAAATAACACGCGCTTATATTTTTGAAAGAGATATTCAATGCTGTCTTGACCTCCGCGCTATACGACATAAGCTGCCAGAATGGATAAGGCCATTGAGACGACGACTATGCCACTTCAAGCCATGATGGCGCTCACGAAGCCTCGGATCGTGCATATGAGTCTCATTGTTGCACTTGGGTCAATGGGCCTCGCGATGGTTCATTTCAATGTTTCTCTACATATCAAATTCGTTATTCATTTGATCGGCTTAGCCTGCCTTGTTGGCGGTGCATCCGCGTTGAATATGGTTCTTGAAATTGACACAGACGCGCTCATGGAACGTACGGCAGGTCGTCCGCTACCTCAAGGCGTACTCAGTCAGCGCCAAGCTTGGATACTTGGTTTGGCGCTTTCTGTCATGGGACTCGGTGTGCTTGCTGCAGCAAATATATTGACGTTCGTCCTTGGGGTTATTTCGCTTGTCACGTACGTTGGTATCTATACGCCAATGAAACGTGTGAGTGCGCTGTCTTTAATCGTTGGCGCCGTTCCAGGAGCGATGCCCGCCTGGATGGGATACACCATGGTCGCCGGACATGTTGATTGGCTGGGATTTATGTTATTCCTTGTTTTGTTTTTTTGGCAACTGCCGCACTTCTGGGCGATTGGGGTTTATCGAGGTGACGAGTACCGTCGGGCAGGACTTGTTATATGGGATGAACGCAGCCACTTTTCTCAGATTCGAAGTTGTATTTTTGGTGGAACACTCCTGACGGGGGCATTGGCTTCTCAGCTTGTTTGGGTCGCAGATATGGGGTTGATACCGCAAGCATTAACCATTATCGCTGCAATCGCATTTTCATTGTCCGCCGCTTCAGGTTATTTCACCGAGACGCCTAAAAAGTGGGCACGTCGTTATTTCTTCTCGACGCTCGTTTTTATAACAGTCTTTTATTTGCTGTTCTTCGGTGCGCTTTTATTTTCGTGGCTATGAAGTCTCTCATCAAAAACCCATTTGCGATTGCGTTTCTCATCGGCGTTATTTCTTTACCGCTTTTGCGCTATATTCAAACATTTTCGTATACGGCGCCGGCGCCGCTGATGATCGTTGGAGACTGGGAGTTGACTGATGCCAACCATCAACCGTTCTCAAAAGCAGATTTGAAAGGAAAAGTATGGGTTGCTAATTTTTTCTTTTCGAGATGCCCAACCGTGTGTGTTGAGTTGATGTCCAATATGAAGAAAGTATCGACCAGTTTTGAAGATTTGGGTGACGCTGTCAGCTTTGTCAGTTTTACGGTCGACCCAGAACATGATCAACCAGATGCTTTGACTGCATATCGAAAAAAAATAGGAGCCACAGATCCACGTTGGCATTTTTTGACGGGCGATTCGGCACATGTTGAGTCGACGATTATGAAGACCCTTAAGTTTCCGATGGAGAAAGAACCCACATCAGTTATGCAAGTTGCACATACAGGAAAGCTCGCTTTATATGACCAAAACGGAGATCTAAGAGCGCTGTTTTCGACAGATCCCAAAAGCCTAGGTGCTTTGGGGAACGCGGCTCGAATGCTTGTTAAAAAAGGGCCAAACCCTTAAAATAAAAGAAATTATTCTTAAGTGAGAAGATGCCTGGGATCTGAATCTCAGCGTTTTTCATTTTTTTTTGATTAAATACTCAAGTTATCCGTCACTTGTCCGATTTGAACTCTGAAGACCGACCAGAGGAGAATTATGAAACGGATTTTAAACTACGGACAACGCCTGATGCTTGCTTTGACGCTTTTGCCACTCAGTAGCGGACTATCGGCCTACGCCGAAGACACCACGACAGCACTTCACGAGCAAGTCTCACACGACTCGATGTGGTTTGTTCGGCATGGCCAGGCAAGACCTCAAGAAATGATTGATGAGTTATCATCTCGTTCAGGATATGATGTCGAGATTATCACGCATATAAATAATATGTATTTGGTTCGTTTTATAGATGGCGACGACGTCATTGAACTTGATGAAGACAATTATGATGCACTCATGAATGGCTTCCAAAGAAGCGCATCAATAGCAGGTGTACACCCAAACTGGCGTACGTTTGAAAACACATCGAATATTACATTGACCGACGAAAAAGAAGGCTTTCGTTTCTACCGAACAGCTCGTAAAGGCGTGACGACACATGGGGCTCAGCGGATTGCAATCCTCGGGACAGGTGCTGACGAAAATCACCTCGCGCTTCGGGCGCAGATTGCATCTTCTAAGTTGTTCGATGGTGAGACCGAAGAAAGCTATGCAGAAGAAGTAGACTCTAATAGCTGGCTTGGGACACGTATTTCCGGTTTGTTGGTTGGTGTGCCCAACAATAGCAATCGCTTCACATCTCTCAACGGGCGAGCTCAGTTGATAAATGGACGTGTCTTTGATGAGCACGGTGAAGGATTGATCAGTGATATATATTCATCATTGGCGTGGACCACAGGCGATGTTATTGCCAAAGATTTGAAACAACAACATGACTTCTTGCCTGAGGTAACGC
>JAHDGS010000080.1:0-5038 GCA_020627505.1 Myxococcota bacterium | reverse complement strand
TTAGGAACGGCTGCGAACCCAGTATTTGATTGTCCACAAATCTTACAAAGTCAGTTGCGTGAGTATACGTCGCGAGGACATATCTTTACAGCGCCTGCATATAGTGTTGACGGCAGATTGACGGCGCCAGCAAGTTGTGACGGCGTCATCAGTGTCGGCATGCTGAACTCACTCAAAGGTTCAGCACCGCATCATTCTGATATAGGAAATGCCGATGTTGACATTTTTGCAGAAGCTGCGGCTTATACGCCACACGGTGACGATATTTACAATGGTTTTGATGTTGCTCAGGCTCCTGAAATCGCGGCAGCACATGTGACAGGAATTTTGTCTCTCATGAAGGGAAGCTATACTGAAATGGACCCTGAATCGGCTCGTTTTATCTTACGGAATAGCGGTTCGTTATGTCACAACTGTGCGGAGGTACCTGTTGTCAATGCATCTGCTGCACTCAAAGATACAGGTCTTTATGCTCAAATGGATAGGCGCGCTGCTGGTGCATTTAACCGAGATGATATCGATGTTGCCTCTGGCAATCGTTCAGGAATCTCCGCTCGACGTGTGAATGATAACCGTGTGACAGCTGTCCTCTTTTATGATGCTGAGGGTGGTTGTACCGCAACAGGTAATACGGGATTGTTTTCTTTCGCTTCTCTTTGTTACTTCGGTGTCGCGTTGCTCAGACGACGCCGACATGAAGTATAAGGGTGGTCTTCAAAAATAAAGGCGAAGGGGGGTGCGGCATTTTGCCGCACTTTTTTTATTTATGCGGCGAATGTGTGTGATTTCTAGGCCAAACACCTAGAAAATCATTATTTTTACTGTACTTTTCTGACAATTGTTTTAGATTTTGCCCGTATCGATTTTTCGGCTTAGCCGATCTCAAAAATCAAGGGTAAAATTCATGGCGCAAATATTTCCAAAGTGGTCAAACGAAGTCCCCAAAGTGGCTCCGATCCTGATTCTACTCAAGCTATGTGGCATTGTTTTCATTATCTGGTTTTGGTTTTCCCCCAAGCACACTGATGTTGGATACAAACCTCACCAACCGATCCCTTATAGCCACAAGCTTCATGCTGGCGACTTGGGTATGGATTGTCGTTATTGTCACAATAATGTAGAACGCTCTGCGTATGCTGGTGTCCCGCCGACGCAAACATGCTTAAACTGTCATTCTCAGGTGAAGAAAAATAGCAGAAAACTAAGCTGGCTCAGACAGGCATTGAATGAAGATGGAACGACGATTAATGCCGAAGCTGCATCTACACCTTGGAAGCGTATTCACAAGATTGCAGACTATGCTTACTTTGATCATAGCGCGCACGTCACAAGAGGTGTCGGGTGTGTGAGTTGTCATGGTCGTGTTGATCAAATGTTAGAGGTCAAACAGACACAACCACTGTCGATGGGATGGTGTTTAGAGTGTCATAGAAACGTTAAAGATTTTGAGGATCGAGGATTTGATCCGGCAACAGTGATTCGACCACTCGACAAAGTCAGTGTGACCGACATGACTTGGGGCCCAGACCATCCAGAGTTTGGTGCTTGGAGCGGAGCAGCGGTCAATGAATATGCTAGCAAATTGAATCCACCAATCGTTCAATGTTCGGGGTGTCACCGATGAGTAAAAAAGATCTATTTGAGTCGCAACGATCCGAAATGGTTCGAAGTTCTGAAAACCCTGGTCAATACAAAGACGGTTCGCCAGTATATTGGAAGTCTCAAGATGCGCTTCATCGAAATGATGAAGTCAAAAAATGGGCAGAACAAGAGTTTCCGAACGGGCTTGCGCCGGAATCGTTTGGCGATGTGCAGCGTGATGGGCAGTCTGCTCCAGCAGGATTTGGTCGCCGAGATGCGATGAAACTTCTTGGTGCGAGCTTAGGTTTGGCAGGCGTGACAGCTTGTGTGCGTCGTCCGGAAGAGGCGATCATGCCATATACCAAACAGCCTGAACATATTGTGCCAGGTGTGGCGGCGTACTACGCGACGACTTTCTTCGACGGAACGACGAACATATCTGTGCTCGCCGAAAGTCATGAAGGTCGGCCAACAAAATTGGAAGGCAATGCAGATCATGACTCGAGTCAAGGAAAACTTGGTATGCACGGTCAGGCATCTGTTCTTGATTTATATGATCCAGCACGTATTCAAGAAGTGTCAATCAAAGGTGAAGCCATCTCTCGGGGGGCTTTTGAACGAGAATTTGAGAAACTGCAAGATAAGCTTGGTGATGGCGACGGCCTTGCATTTGTGCTCGAGCGGATCGGTGGCCCAAGTCAGTGGCGTGCGCTTGATGCGATTAAAAAGAGATATCCGAAGGCGACATTCTTTTTTGATGAAGGCCTCACAGCCGTTAATACAAATACTGCTCTGACGAAGTCAGGTATTAAAAACGGACGCGCGCACTATAACTTTAAAGCAGCAGATGTTGTTGTTGCCTTTGACTCAGATTTTTTGGTGTCAGGAGAAAATCACGTCCAGTATGCGGCTGATTTTGCTTCACGCCGAAACGCTGCTGGTCTCTCTGGGGCGAAGTCTGTCACAAATATGAATCGGCTTTATGCGATAGAGTCGATTTTTTCGCCGACAGGCGCAACGGCTGATAATCGTCATCGCGTTAATATCGCTCAAATGCCAGGGTTTATCAGAAGCCTAGGGGCGGCACTTGGTGTAGCAGGTTTCTCTGCGAGCGCTTTCAAAGACGATGCATTCCTGAAAGGGCTTGCCAAAGATATTCAAGCACACAAAGGCAAGTCGGTCCTTGTTGCAGGTGAGCGACTTTCCCCTGAAGTACAAGCAATGATTTTTGCGATCAATCAGTCGATTGGTGCTCCGGTTGAGTATACGTCTCCTGCTGCATTGCCATCTGCCTATGCACTATCGAAATCAAGGCTGCTAGAACTTGCGAAATCAGCTGGTATCTCCATACCTGCGGCGACAACATTTGCGACAGAAGGCGACTTTGTTGTGTGGCTATCTGATGCATTGAGTAGCGATGAGACCACGCGGAAAGAACGTGGCCAAGCTGCTTCATCGCACTGGAGTATGCAATTTCGTCGCGGAGAGGGTGGGACTTACCAAGGTCTATCTGACTTAAAGTCGGCGCTTGATAAGGGCTCGGTGAAAACGCTCGTGAGTCTTGGTGGTAATCCAGTTTTCAGTGGAACATATCTTGGTCTAAAAGAAAGCTGGACGAAAGCGAAGTCGATTATTCGAGTGGCAGATTATCGTGATGAAAGCGCAGAAAACGCGGCCTGGTTGTTGCCGCTGTCTCATGCCCTTGAATCATGGAATGATGCTGTTTCTTTTGATGGAGATGTGTTGATCCAACAGCCGCTCGTCAACCCAATCTTTGACTCGTTTGGACTTCTTGAAGTCTTGCTCAAGTTTGCTGGTAAAACTGTGTCTGAGCGAGAGTGGGTTTATGACACATTCTCAGCCGCAGGTTTTGTGAAGTCTGCAGCAGATTTTAGAAAAGTGCTTCACGCAGGTTCCTATTCTCAAGTCTCATTTGAGCGTAATCGTTCATTGGATGTTGGTGCAGCACGTTCATTTGGACTCGCTGCAAAAGATGGTGAGCAACCGTCGACATCAAATATTGAACTCGTTTTGACGCCAGATACAAAGCTCAAAGATGGACGTTGGGCAAAGAATGGTTGGTTACTTGAGTTACCTGACCCCATGACAAAACTCTCATGGGATAACGCCTTGTTGATGGGCGCTTCCACTGCAAATGCGCTGGGCGTTCAATCAGGTGTCTATAAAAACAGCTATCAAGCTGAAATCGTCAAGGTTTCTAATGAACAAGGTAGCGTCGAAGCACCTGTCTTTGTTTTGCCAGGAATCGCGCCGAATACAGTCCACGCGACAATAGGTTGGGGACGTGAAGCGTTCTCATTTAATGGAGATGTTTTTGGCACAGACTTTTCTACTTTGAGAGATAAAGATGGAAGTTGGACAAGTGCTGTGCGCATTGAGCCAACTGGTCGCCATCAAGAACTCGCGTCGACTCAAGATCATTTCACAATCGAGAATAAATCTCCGATTCAAGAAATGAAAATCTTGAATGAAAACTTCAATGAAAAACGTCCATTGGCCATGATTGGCACCAGTGCAAAATATGGTCAAGATGCAGAGTTTGCAAAGTCTGGATCTTTACGGGTGATTTCAGGTGGTGGCCTTGTTGAGAAAGATTTCGCGAAAGAGAATCCGGCGAAGCCTGATCGTCCGCTTCAAATGACGAAAGAAGTATTCGACTATAGTGTTGGGCAACAGTGGGGTATGACAATTGACCTGACTGCATGTACAGGCTGTAACGCCTGCGTGATTGCGTGTCAGGCTGAAAATAATATCCCGATTGTCGGTCGAGAAAGCGTGCTCATGGGCCGTGAGCTACACTGGATGCGCATCGACCGTTACTTTGTCGGAGATGTCGATAATCCTGAAGTGGTGTCACAAGCGATTAATTGTCTTCAGTGTGAGAATGCACCATGTGAGCCTGTTTGTCCTGTTGCGGCAACTGTGCATGACACCGAAGGTCTGAACTCGATGGTTTATAACCGATGTATTGGAACCCGTTATTGTGCCAATAACTGTCCTGTGAAGGTTCGGCGATTCAACTACTTCGATTTCTCGAAGTCGGGTAATGTATATGTCGACCCAGCGAGTGAAGAGCGCTACAAATATCTTCAATTGCAAAGAAATCCAGACGTAACGGTTCGTTATCGTGGTGTGATGGAAAAGTGTACATATTGTACACAACGTATCAACGAAGCGAAGATGGCAGCGAAACGACGTGGGGAAGACCATAATAATCTTCCTGATGGCGCTGTGACACCTGCATGTGCACAAACGTGTCCATCGGGGGCGATTGTATTTGGTAACATCAACGATCCAAAATCGAAGGTGGCACAAACGAAAGCATTAGACCGTAATTATGAAATGTTGAGTGAACTTAACATTCGTCCACGGACATCTTACCTTGCGAAAATTAAAAACTCGAATCCGGAGCTTAGTTAGTTATGGCAATAGATAC
>JAHDGS010000079.1:11841-13069 GCA_020627505.1 Myxococcota bacterium | reverse complement strand
GGGCGTATTGGCTTATGAGACGACGTTGGATTTGAGCTACGAATCTGCTGGTGAAATACGGTCGTTATCTATTCCCATTGAAGCTGTTGTGCTATCTGGGCAACTTCTAATTGAGGTTGATGGTGGACGTTTTGATTCAATGACGGAGCGTTTAGATTTCGTTGTGAGCGAGTATGGAGATCGTTCAGAAGTGCATACTATCACCATCACAAATGAGGGCACGGCCCCAGTTGAGCTTGGTCCACTCTTTTGGAATGGCTTATCAGGGAATGTGACCGTCGCAGAACATACGCTTCATTTCAACAAAGAAGGGATGGTCGAACGCTTACCTGAGAATGGAGGTACAACCAGCTTTGTGGTCTGGGCTGAGCGCATTTCATCAAATGGACAACCGCTGGAGACACCTGAAGAAGTTGAGCCTGAAGCGCGGCCAGGAGATATCATTGAACAAGTATTATTGCTACAGCCAGCTGGCTTGTCTGAGATACAGATGCATGTCCGAGCCGAGGTTCAAGATTGTGCGCAAACCTGTTATAATTTGTTCTTTGATGAATCGGATAATTGGCTGCCGGAAGATTGCAGTGAAGGTCAAGTCATGAATAGTCATGTTGATATGTGCAAGCCACGACTAGGGCGATGTTCTGAAAATGGCTGTGAACTATATCTGGATGCGTTTGACCATTTTGATGGTGATGGTGATGGTTTGATTAGCGAATGTCCCTTAGACCCTGCGAGCCCAGCGGCGCCCAAAGAAGTCTGTCCCAACGTACTTGAGCCAGGTCAAATGACATGCCCGAATGACCGACCTGCGATACATCGATTTCCTGATCGCGAGGGTTCGTCTTGGTCGCCGACTTATGATTTCACATTGCATTTACCATCTTCAACGACAGCGTTTGGCGATCAAGATATCTTATGTTTTAAGGCGAAAGATCGATCGGGTATTCAAACCAATCCGACTGTCGATGCTGAGTATATCATCGAGTCTGATAGCCCAGATCTGTTGATTTATTATCATCAATCAAGTGCATGGCGAAACTGTGATGATCCGGATATTATGGGTAAACTATTAACTCCGGCTCAAGTCGGCAACCCGCCGACAGGTTGGCGACAGCACACTAGCCATACAAATGTGGGAGGAGAATTGCCTTATAGATATCGCTTTGATATGGGTAGCAACGGATATAATGATAGAGGAGAATATATTATTGTGACAACACAAGCAGGT
>JAHDGS010000079.1:3454-11831 GCA_020627505.1 Myxococcota bacterium | reverse complement strand
GCCCGATATCGTGTTCAAATGCGCGCGGATGAGTAGGAAATGGCTCTGAAGAAGGGTAAGTATTATCCTACATTGTCCCATCAGTCTGCTAACCGATTTTCGTAGTTCTTCTATTTTCTACTCTAATAATGAGGGTAGAATATGAAAAAACGATCATTACTATTTATTACTGCTTTAACGTTACTCACAACAATTGCCTGTGAAGACGACGGAATTTTAGTTCATGAAGTCTATATTGATGAAAATCAAGTCGGCTCTTGTTCAGAAACGACACCATGTCCAGACGGTTATCTATGTGTTGGTTCGACCTGTGTACCACACCAAAACCAATTATGTGACGCGACACAAGCGCCACAACTCATTGCTTCATCGCAATCTCTTCAATTGGGTAATATTGCTTCGACAGGAGAAGCTGAAAAGAAGGTTGAGATCGAAAATCAAGGTGATTGTACTTTAATTCTGACAGATGTTGGGATGCAAGTGAATGACGGGATATTCGAATGTATAGATTGTACTGAAGAAGCAATCCATCTTGCGCCTTTGCGAAGACATACATTCACGATTCGAGCTGCCACAAATGAGACAGGCGCTTTCTCTGGAACCTTCTTAGCATCAACAAATGATCCGCGCTTGCCAAATGGTGGACAGTTTGAACTTCCTGTCGAAGCAACGCATCTGGGAACGCCTGACCTCGCGATAGAACCGATCGCATTAAGTTATGGATATATTCCAGTTGGAGATGTTGATGCGATGGGTGAAAGACGTTGGCATAGTCGCCCATTTGAGCTCAGCAATGTCGGTTCAGGTGAGCAACCTATTTTTGTTCGTGTATTGGCTGCAGGCATGATGCAAGATCGTTTAGATTTTCAGAAAACGGGTTTGCCGGGATTTCCTGATGACTTTATCGAGCTCAAGCCAGGTGAATCATTATCTGATTATGGTTCATTTAATGTTCGTTTTCAAACACCTTCATCTGGTATGGCTCAAAACTATGAAGGAAATCTGATTGTTGAAACCTATGCGCAAGACCCCAATGCGGTGACGCGTATCGAAGTACCTGTGACAGCCACATCTATCAGCCCTGCAGTATTAGAACATCCATCTGAAGTCGAGTTCTTGTGCGAAGAAGAAGATGCTTGCGCAGTAAATATTGAGTCAAAGCTTAGAATGATTACTTTATCCAACATTGGTCAAACAGACTTTAAGTATGACAGAGTCTTTTTGACGACACGTTCCGCTCAAGTTGGCTCTGACTTAAACTACAAACTCATTAGTATCGGAAACTCGCATGAGACGGGTGAGAACAACCTGATGTCAGGCGTTGTGAAAGGTAACGGCGGGTTTTTGAATATACATGTTGAATATGACCCGATTGATGCTTCTGATATTGAATCACCAGAGTTTCCGAGTCGAAGCCATGATGCCAAATTGGTTTTTAGGAATGATATCGAAGATCGGAATATTGAGATCGATCTTCGAGGATGGGGACGGATTGTTCCAAACCGCGATTCGTATTCAATAGAACTGTCATGGAACAAAAAATCAGGTAACGACTTCAGGACAGCTTTTCTAGAAGTATCTGGAAATGCACCAACAGCACCTGCAGGCTCGGATTATAGATATCAACATTCATGTTTACTAGATGTATCAGGCAATAACCCCGAATACTGTAATGATGAATGGCGATATGGTGATGCACGTTATGATGGTCCCGGGCAAAACCCTCAGTATATGTCTTTTAGCCAAATGCCGACTGAAGAAGCCCGAGAAGCTGTGTTTGATATCAATGTTCGTTATCCAAGTGCTTGTATCCGTGTCAATCCAAATTGGGGGTTAGCTATTGGCGGAGTCTTGGCAGTTGTCAATATTGTACTCGCGTTTGCTTATGGCTTTGTGTTGCCGATTGATGTGAATGAAACGATTGAACAAGTGAATAATGCCTGTAAGGAAAGAGCACCACTTGTTGGACGTGTGAACATCAAACAAAATGGAGAAATCGTTCACTTTAAGAATTTTACGATGAGTCCCAGCGAAGAAGGCTTATCTCGTCGAGTGTTAACGATTCGTCGAACAGATACCATGGAACTTGAATTTGAAAATCAATAGGAACAATTGATGTCTTCATTAAAAGATGCGTTATCCGCGATAAAAAAAGACCTTTCTCTGGCCGAGACCAAAAAAGAAGTTCGACAACAACCTCAGTCTATTCATGAGATGTCCGTTCAGCCTCAGCAGCAGGCGCCATCGGAAGAATGTTTATTCCTTGATGCCGTTAGCAACATCGATGAAGCATCTCTTGAGGAAAAGTACTCAACTGATTCAGGAGCGATAGAGAGAGCCAAACACGATGGACAAACCAAAAAGGATAAAATAGCTGAAGTCGCCTCTGAAGAGGTCGATATGACCGAGAAACAACTCTTTCTTGAGGCGGTCGGAGACGTCTGTCGAAATAATTTTGACAAGAAATTTGAATAACACGTCGTGTTATCGCTTTGAAACTGTCTCAACTTGATCATATTTGAGGTATTTGATTTTTAACTCAGGTTCGAATCTTGTACTCTTATAGAATGCACACATTAACACTCAACCATTTCGCTTTAACGAAATCTCTTAAATTTATTTCTGTATTCCTCACTCTTCTGACTGTGGCTTGTTCGGATTCGTCAGATGTTGATGACAATCCAATCGAGACAGAATCCTGTGAGTTGGATATTGACTTTGGGCAGCTTTTTTTACCAACCACGTCTGTTTCTTATGATTGCAAATCAATCGGCTGTGACACCACCGAACAGATCCAGTTTGGAAACCAAGGGTGCGGAGAAATTACTATTTTTGAAGTCAGCCTTGCGGCACCAACAACAGGTGACTTCGCCTTGGGTGACCTCAATGTGAATGGCAGCCTGACTTCTTTGCCGACACAGGCGACACCCCTTGTTTTGGCGCCTGACACGAATGGTTTTGTGAGCATTTCTTATACGCCATCGGATGCATTCCAAGATGAGGCAGGACTTGTTTTCAAGTGGTTTTATGAGCAATCAAATGGACAAATTTCAGGTGTACAAACGACCACCATTCCTTTGACGACTGTGGTCGGGGAAGCTGGGCAAATTAACGTGTCGGAATCCACACTACAATTTGGATATGTCTCGCTTGGTAGCCCAGCAAGTCAAAATGTGACGTTAACAAATCCTTCTGCCACAGATCCGGTGACACTTTCTCGGGTCGAAGTCCCTGACACTTCAGGATGGTCGATTGTTCATAATGGTGATGAAGGAACAGTGATTAATCCGAATGAATCATTGACTGTAGAAGTGTCCGTAACGCCTCAGCTTGAAAGACCTCTGAATTCTATCATTCGATTCTATGACCAAAATAATGAAGCCACAGAACTACAGCTTCTTGGCACATCTGTTGATGGGGCCGATATCACTGCGACGGCGTCGTCGCTCTTCTTGACGACGGAAGAAGAACAAGCGGAGAAGGGGTTTCAGCTCATGAATCAGGGGGGAACCCTCACAAATGTGAGCTTGTCGATTGATAATCCTGCCTTTGAGCTCGCCACACCCGCCATGGTCAGTATCGAGGGCTTATCGGTCGCAGACATTGAAGTTCGGTTTGTGCCGCCAGATAATAATGAGCTTAATTTTGAAGGGATATTAAGTTACACGTATTTAAATGGTACAGAGACAGTCACGCGTACGGTCGAGCTCATTGGGGAGAAGCGTGTTGGATTACTCGAATATTATCTTGATGGTGAGGTGTTTAATATCACATCAGACGAGATCAATTTTCAAATCAACGCATTTGGTGAGCGACAAGAGCATGTGCTTCGTATTGTCAACAGTGGTACAACAATGGTCACGTTACCCAATGCTTCATGGGACGGGCAAACGACGGAAGCGTTAAGCATCGATGGTACGCTACATGTCGATCCTTCAGGTATTCCCCCAGGCGGCGTCTTACAGCCAAATGGAGGTGAGGTTTCAATCACTTTTGCCGCTGAAGTCATGGATATCGTTGAAGAAGAGATCGTACTATCAAGTTCAATCGCATCTGATGAAATTTCCCATTCATTCATACTGCCTTTTGAGTCAGGGCAAGTTGAGGTGCAGGTCGAGGCCTTTGTCGAAGACTGCACAAGTACATGTTATTACGAAAAGGTTTTTGTTGATGGTGCCTACAATTTAGGTGACTGTCCACTTAACGCATTGTCTGGAGATTACCCTGGTTGTGGTATGATGCGTTATACCTGTCAAGATATGAACACAACAGATGATGGTTTCGTATGTCAACAGCCTGTATGTCCACTTGGTTTTGGTGATTCAGGGGGAACAGGCACTGTATGTGAATGTCAACTCGATGAAAACCCAAACAGTGTTCACGCCGGCGATCTTTATCCTCATACCGATGGTATTAATGGGATTTCGTTACAATCCGAAGGTTTCATGGACTTAGGTGAGGTCACTGGCCCAGCGATTAAGCAATTTGATGGATTTAGCCTGCACCAATCACCGACCAATAATACTTGGGGGGATCGGGATGTATTTTGTTGGATCGCTAGAGATACACAGGACAGTACGACAGAAACTTCACCTGTCATTCGAGTTTGGTCAAATAGTCCGAACCTCGTTATTCATTGGAAAGAAAGTGATGATATTGGTCTAAATAACACTTGTGCAGATTTAGCATCTGGAAACCCAATCGAAGATGCTGACAGATCAATTTTATTTGAAGACTACAAAGCATATATTGATGACGATAACCCTGGAATTGGTGCGCCAACAGGCTGGGATTCGTATGGAACCGCGGTCGAATCAAGCTCCGACTATGCTTATGCTTACCGGGTGAGTGTTGCTGATATAACGGGATCGTACGAAGAGGATTATTCGAGACAACTCGTCTTCTCTGTACAACAGAAACTTGGGACTGTCGATGACGAGTGCATTCAATATTCTATCGGAATTCAAGCTGATGAGCATCCGGATTGATGAAATAACTGTCTCAACTTGATCACATGCACGTGACTCGATTTTGTGGGTGCTCTGTGTATTCGTTAGACTGATTATATGCGCATTATAAAGCATCTTCGTTTAGACACAAATACCAAAGTTAAAGGACTGTTGCTCGCAAGCGTATTATGTATGCTCGGCTGCCCAAAAAACGAAACACCAGATGCCGGTACCATGTTAGAGACAGAAAGTTGTTCTACTGCCATCGAGTTTGGTCAGTTCTTTTTGCCGACGACGGCTGTTTCCTATGATTGTAAATCGATTGGCTGTGAAACAACGAAACAAGTTCTATTTGCGAATCAAGGGTGTGGCGAGATCTCCATATTTGAAGTCAGCCTCGCCGCTTCAAGAACCAATGACTTTTCGTTGGGGCAGTTAAATGTGAACGGGACTGCGGTGACGCTACCCTCACAGACATCACCTTTGGTTCTTGCGCCAGAAACAAATGGCTTTATCGATATATCATATATACCGACAGATGCCTTTGAAGATGAGGCAGGGCTTGTCTTTAAATGGTTTTACACCCAACGAGGGGGCCAAGTTTCAGCGGCACAAACAACAACAATACCGCTGATATCTGCTGCGGGAGAAGTCGGACAACTGAGTGCTTCGGAATCTGTCCTACAATTTGGCTATGTGCCACTTGGAACACAAACGAGTCAGACGATTATATTGACGAATACGTCGTCGACCGATCCTGTGAGACTTGCGCGTATCGAAATACCAACATCTGCGGGCTGGTTGATTATTCATGATGGTGAAGATGGCGCCGTGATTAACCCAAGTGACGCTCGCTCGATTCAAATCTCTGTGGCACCGAATACCGAAGGGCCGTTGAACGCTGTTGTACGTTTTATCGATCAAAATGATGAAGCGACAGAAGTCCAGTTGCTGGGCACTTCTGTTGACGGCGCGGATATTACATCAACTGTCTCTGATTTATTCTTCTCGACAGATGATAACCAGCAGACTCAAGGTTTTCAGTTAATGAATCAAGGTGGTGTTCAAACAGATGTTGTGCTGTCAGTAGACAATCCTGCCTTTGAACTGGTGACACCCACAATAGTTAGTATCGGCGGCTTATCTACAGCTGATGTTGAAATTCGCTTTATGCCTCCTGATAATGATGAATTGAGCTTCGATGGGCAACTCACCTATACATATCAAAATGGTGCTGAAACTGTGAATGGCCAAATAAACCTTGTTGGCGAAAAGCGTGTCGCAGTGCTTGATTATTTTCTTGATGATGTCCCATTTGATGTGCTTGAAGATGAGATCGATATGCGGATTCATGCATTTGGTGAACGTGAAGAACGTATACTCAAAATCGTGAATAATGGCACAGCGATGGTGACCTTACCAAGTGCAGCCTGGAACGGACAAGCAGCTGGTGCGACGACAGTGGAGGGGGTACTCCACGTGGACTCCTCCGGCATACCGCCTGGTGGTGTATTACAGCCGAATGGTGGCTCGGTATCTATGATTTTTGCCGCCGAAGTCCTTGATGTCATCGAAGTAGAAAATGTAGCATTAAGATATAATACGCCTCATCACATTGCGGAGACCTATATTCTTCCGTTTGCTTCTGGGCAGGTTGATGTGAGTGTCAATGCTTTCGTCAGTGATTGTGCGACGACATGTGCGAACGAAAAAATAATTGTTGATGGCGAATATACGGCAGGAGATTGTCCTGTGAATGCATTCTCGTCTGTGTGGCCAGGTTGTGAGCCGATGCTTTATTCGTGCCGTGAAGTCACGACTTCAAATCAAGAAGTGTGTATCGACCCGGTTTGCCCGCTTGGTTTTGGGGACTCATTAGATTCAGGCTCGATATGCGATTGCCCATTGGATGCTTTTGATGGTTCTGTGTTTGGAGTTGATGTGAGTCCGGCGCCGGAGACAACGGCAGATTTTTCTCAAGATAGCCAACTTTATCGAAATCTAGGAGAAATCGATGGCTCGAATTTGAGATGGACTGATGGCTATACCTTACATTTTCCGCCAACAAATACGGGTTGGGGCGATCGAGATTTATTTTGTTGGATGGCAGAAGATAGTGGTGCATTCGACGAAATCAATCCAGTTTTTTATGTGAGAGCTGATAATCCGAACTTGGTGATATATTGGTATGCAAGTGAGAATGCTGGTAACAACGCAAAGTGTCGGGACGATACGAGTGAAATCGATAATTTCATGACCCATCACAACGCCGGTTCGATATCTCCACCTGATGGTTGGCGAGTGTTTTCTGACAACAATGTGATCTCGACGGGAGAATACGAATATCAAGTTCGATTGTCAGACTTTATTCAAGGGGCCGGTTGGAATCATACGAAGCGCATTATTTTCTCTGTTCAGCAGAAGCAGGGTACCCAATCAGAGAGTGCGTGTTCATCATATCGGGTTGGGATTCGAGCTGATCGATAGAATTCGTTCGATTTATTTTAAATAGCCCCTGGGCAGAACTAAAAAATGAGGCTAACTCCATGAAAAAATAGGAGTTCCAATGTCTCTTCGAGAAGATCTACGCAATGTCGCCATCGTCGCCCACGTCGACCATGGCAAAACCACCCTAGTTGATGCGATGCTTAAGCAGGCGGGAACTTTTAATGCACACGAGCAGGTCGCCGATCGGGTGATGGACTCGATGGATCAAGAACGTGAACGCGGTATTACAATCATGGCGAAGAACACGGGGATTCAACTCGGTAAAGTGCATGTGAATGTCGTCGATACGCCTGGCCATGCTGATTTCGGTGGTGAAGTTGAACGTATTCTTCATATGGTCGAAGGCGTGATGTTGTTGGTTGATGCGGCTGAAGGTCCGCTCCCGCAAACGCGATTCGTATTGAGTAAGGCGCTTGCTTTAAATCTGAAACCAATCGTTGTGATCAATAAATGCGATCGTGGAGACGCTCGACCTGAAGAAGTCTTGAATCTTGTTTATGAACTCTTCATGGATCTGGGAGCGAATGATGAGCAGCTTGAATTTCCTGTCTTATATGCAGTCGCCCGAGATGGTTGGGGCGTCCTTGGTGAATCGATGGCGCCGCCGCCAGAAGAAGCACTTGCACCACTTGTTCACGAAGCTGAGGGGCGCGACCTGACGCCACTCTTTAATGCGATTATCGATCATGTTCCGGCCCCTGAAGTCGATGTCGAAGCAGAGCTACAAATGCAAGTCAATGCAATTGGGTTTGATGAATATGTCGGTCGTTTAGCGATTGGCCGCGTCATTGCTGGTGAAATTAAGAAGAACCTTGATGTGGTTTGTTATGGCAAAGATGACAAAAAAACACGTGGTAAAATCACATCATTAAAACACTTTATGGGGCTTGGTCGGGTTGACACGCCAACTGCGAAAGCGG
>JAHDGS010000079.1:0-3444 GCA_020627505.1 Myxococcota bacterium | reverse complement strand
GTATCTCTGGAATCGAAACAATCGAGCCAGGAGATACTGTTGCAACTGTCGATGGCGCCGGACCATTGCCACGTATCGAAGTCGACGAACCCACATTGAGCATGGTCTTTTCTGTGAATACATCTCCATTTGCGGGCCTTGAGGGCAAGTATGTCACATCGAGAAACATTAAAGATCGTCTCGAAAAGGAAGCACGCGGAAATGTGGCGCTGAAGATTGAAGCAACAGATTCGACAGACTCTTTTCGGGTATCGGGTCGAGGAGAGCTTTCACTGGCTGTGCTGATTGAGAGTATGCGCCGTGAAGGATATGAGTTCTGTGTATCGCGGCCTGAAGTCATTTTGAAAGAAGTTGATGGTGAACAATTTGAGCCCCAAGAACGGCTTGTCGTCGATATCCCTGATACGGCTGTGGGCAGTATCACAGAGACCATCGGTAAACGTGGTGGTGTGATGGACAATATGGGCAGTGCGCAATCAGGCCGTGTCCGTGTCGAATATCTCGTACCGACACGCGGGTTGATTGGTTTTCGTTCATTGTTTCTGACCTTGACGCGTGGTGAAGGTATCATGAGTACCATCTTTGAAGATTGGATTCCTTATCTTGGGGAAGTGGCTTCTCGTAAGAACGGGGCGCTCGTTGCACTCGATAAAGGCAAAACGACTGTATATGCGTTGTTCCCGTTACAACAGCGCGGCGTTCTCTTTATTAAAGAAGGGACAGAAGTCTACGAAGGAATGATCGTGGGTGAAAATGCTCGAGATAACGATATGGATGTGAACGTTATCAAAGCCAAGCAGCTCACAAACTTTCGTGCTGCCGGTAAAGATGAAGCGCAAATCATGTCACCACCTCGGCAGATGAGCCTCGAAGAGTGCATGGAATGGATCGATATGGATGAACTGATCGAAGTGACACCCGAAAACATTCGCTTGCGCAAAAGGATCCTTAAAGCGAATATGCGTCCGAAAAAGCGTAAAACAAAGTAGTCATTGTTAACTATCGCTGATTGGTAATGGAAACTTAGCGAAAAGAGGTTCCAAAAGTCAGCTCGCATGCCAACCTGGGCTATTTTTAGTGTAGATGTCATGAATCAGTGTTTTCAATAAATAACATCTTTGTTGCTCAGTGACCGACAATTATGTCATTCTGAGTCTATGAGAATATTGAATCATGCTTTTTTCTTCTATTCGTTGTGTATCGCTTTCATGTCCTTTTGTGGGTGCGATAATAGTGAAGTTTGTGATGTTTCAACAACCCTAGACTTATACATCGAACAAGGTACATCATGTTCAGGTGAATCATGTACGAAAGCCTGTCAACGAGAGCTTGATGAACTGAATTGTCTAGATGACAATCAAACGCCATGTCTTGTTGACTTTCAAATGCGCGGGCAAAGTCGTGATGCATCGACCATTGTCACGTTTGAACTCGCATTTATCGATGAGGACAGAGACTTCTCTGATGGAGAGTTATTGGTTTATGTGAGTGGGCAACGAAAAGACGATCTTGGCCTACAACTCAAAGACCTTTTTCGCCAGCATGGTGTTGAGTTTGATGCCGACCGTGGTGTGCTTGAGTTTTCAGTCGAACTATCAGTGGATAATGTACAAAACGGGGCCGTTTTTACAATCGGAATTAGACTCTTAGATGGTGCTGGTCACCAAAGTGAACTCCAGGAGATCACCCTGGAGTTCGGAACGTAATTGATTGTGTGCGGCTTTCTATGAAGTAGGTCGAGTAATCTTAACCGACTTTAAAGTGACGTCAGTTTTTGGCTTCGAACTACCTGGTCGTACTTTCTCGACATTCGCGATCTTTGTCACGATAGTTAAGCTTTTCTCATCTGCTTTCCCAAAGACGCTATGACGGTTATTCAAATGCGGCGTGGGTGCATCTGTAATAAAGAACTGTGAACCATTTGTATTTGGGCCAGCATTCGCCATGGAGAGTATGCCTGGGGCATCATGCTTTAAACTATCGTCGAACTCGTCTTCGAACTTATAGCCAGGACCACCACGACCATTGCCCATCGGATCGCCACCCTGGATCATGAAACCAGGAATAACACGATGAAAAATAGTGCCATTATACAACGGCTTCTTGACTTTTTGGTTCGTCGCTTCCTCAACCCATTCACGTGACCCTTCAGCCAGTTGAACAAAGTTCACAACAGTATTGGGGGCTTTTTCCCAGAACAGCTCAACATCGATATTGCCAAGTGACGTTTCAAACGTTGCCATCAATTTTTGACCAGCCTTTAACCCAAGCGCTTCGCCAGCTTTTTTGACATCGATCTTTGCAGGCGCCGTCGCTTCGACCTTTTTGACTGTTTCAGGTTTCGGTGCTGGTTTAGCTTCAGCAGTTTGAGTGTGCTTTACTGGTTTTTCCGCTGGTTTTTCTTCAACAGTATTTTTCTGACAAGCAACAGAAAGTATCAAACAAGAGAGTATTGAAATGCGCAACATTTAGGCCTCCAAAATCATAATGCTATTGACTTTCACAGGTGTGACAGGGCGGTCTTGTTGTGTTCGAACGTCATTGATCGCGTTCACGACATCCATCCCTTCTGAGATTTTTCCAAAGACAGGATGCTTCGATTGACCAGGCGTGAAAAAGTCGAGGTAACTATTATGAACAGTATTGATAAAAAACTGTGAACCGCCAGAGTTTGGCATACCTGTATTCGCCATCGACAATGTGCCTGGCTCATTTGAGAGTTGATGGTCCGCAGGAAATTCATCACGAATATTGCCGCTGTCAGGGCCACCTGTGCCTGCACGTGGGCTGAATGGATCTTTTGAATGGGGGCAGCCAAACTGAATCATGAAGTTTGGAATCACCCGGTGAAAATGTAGGCCGTTATAAAAGCCATTGTTAGCGAGTTCTACGAAGTTTCCAGCTGTAATTGGCATTTTATCCATATATAATTCGGCTTTAAATTCACCCATAGAAGTATCGAAAAGAGCAATTGGATTTGGCATGTTGGTTTTCCTTTGTTAATAAACTTTCCTAGTTGATGCCATGCTTTACTCGGCAAGGTCAAGAGAGGTTTTCGAGTCCGTTTTGGAGGACATCATGCATTGGAGCAGTCTCAAGGATAAGATCGAATCGCAGTTGAAGATGACGTCATCAAATAGTGGGTGGCTTGGCAAGAGACAGCCTGAAGACTTTGAAGTGATCGAAGTGCCAAAATATGAACCAACGGGTGACGGCCAACATATCTGGTTTGAAATAAAAAAAAAGCAGATCAGTACAATGGGGGTCGCGAAGCGGTTGAGTGAAATCACAGGCGTCAAAAGACGTGATATCGGTTTTTCGGGGCGAAAAGATGTACAGGCCGTGACGCAGCAATGGTTCTCTGCACCACTTGAGGCAGAAGATGACTTAAAACGTCTCGAGGACTTTATCCATTCTTCAGGTACATCGAAGTCAAAAGAAAAT
>JAHDGS010000078.1 GCA_020627505.1 Myxococcota bacterium | reverse complement strand
GAAGGCATACGCACACTCGACAAAGAGATTGAAGCGTCCCAAAAGACCTATGACCAGATCCGCTTTGATGTCGACAAAGCTGCCGCTCGGCTTGCCGAAATTAAAGTCATCACGTCAACCGCGCAAGAACGCGAGCGTGTTCATATGACAAGTTTAAAGCAACATCAAGACAATGAAGGTCAGTTCAGAGAACGATTATCAGCACTATCTTCGCAACTCAGCAAATGTGCGGATGAAGTGACACAAATCAATACTGATATGTCGACACTACGAGAAGCCATCACGGAAACCAATGCGCGCAGAGACACATTAACCCAAGAGCTCTCGACTGGCCGCGATGACCATCATGCCATCATGAATGCGGTTCGAGAAAAAGAACAATCAAGCAACCAGGCACGAAAAGCGCTCGACGAAATTCGAAAAAACTACAACTCGGCAGCGATTAGCTTGCATGACCAACAATCAGTACTCTCACAATTGCATGCTTATGTGCAGCGAGAGTATCAAATTGATATTTCAGCTGCCGTTTCCAAATATCACATGGCCGCCCCACTCGAGCCAGAGCGCGTCAAACTCGCAGACGACTTAAAACGAAAAATGCGCAACCTGGGGCACATCAACCCAGATGCTGTCCAAGAATATGAAGCGATGTTTGAGCGGCACCAAAAGCTCAAGTCTCAAAGTGATGACCTCACACATGCCCTGACTCAGCTTGAAAAAGCGATCGTCAAGATCGACAGAACAACACGAAAACGATTTAAAGAGGCTTTCGAAAAAATCAACGAGCATTTTGAGAAGGTCTTCCCACGACTCTTCCGTGGTGGTCGGGCGTCACTCACATTGACCGATCCAAATGATATGCTCGCCACTGGTGTGGAGATTTTCGCTCAACCACCTGGTAAGAAATTACAGTCTGTCAATTTGATGAGTGGTGGTGAACAAGCACTGACAGCGGTCTCTTTGATCTTTGCCATTTTCTTGATCAAGCCGTCTCCGTTCTGCCTTCTCGACGAGGTTGATGCGCCGCTGGATGAAGCAAACGTCGGCCGGTTCAATGAGCTTGTTCGGGAGATATCAAAGATTTCGCAGTTTATTGTTATTACACATAATAAGAAAACGATGGAAACCGCTGACCAACTGTATGGTATCACCATGGAAGAGCCTGGCGTGTCAAAAGCCGTGAACGTCCGCATTCGCGCATAAGGGTATCCTCCTATGCCCCTTTCTGAGCGCATTTATTTAAATCAGAGCCGGGTTCTTTTCAGGCGAGAAGAAGATCTAACCGAGCTTGAGCGGAACCAAACAGAGCTCATATGGCGCCCAGCATCTATTTCTGATGTCGATTGGGATGCCGTTATCGACTTTCTTGAGTCCTTAAAAGGTTCACACAATGCGATTTTTGTGAGCCCAAAACCAAAAGGACTTCGAAAAGCATTCTTTGACCGATTTGAACTCATCGAGGCAGCTGGCGGCCTCGTCATCAATGAACGCGGAGAGATCCTCTTCATCATTCGACATGGCAAGTGGGATCTCCCGAAAGGACATATTGAAGATGGAGAGTCGAAGCGAATCGCTGCCATTCGAGAGATTTACGAAGAAACAGGGCTTACAACACTTCATCTTCAGCATAAGATTGGCTGTACTTTTCATACCTATAAAAACAAAGTACGCAAACGAATCCTCAAAAAGTCACACTGGTATTTTTGTACAGCTCCAACAATGTACCTCGAACCGCAAGAAGAAGAAGGTATCCAACAAGCGCTTTGGCGTAGACCAGAGCTTTGTCATTTAGAGTCTTATGGAATCTACCGAAACATCCAAGATGTGATAGAGCAAGGCTATCCTTTTGGCGGGTGAATCTTTGGTGTCAATCTAACTGTCTCCACAAGCCAATCACTTACATCTGCTTCTATTGTCTCGGGCACATGCTCACCGACAGCTGGTAAAATAAAGCGGCGGCGACGCATTGTGATATCGTAAAGGCTGATCGCAGCACTCACGGACACATTAAAGCTCTCGGTAAAGCCCGCCATTGGAATCATAAAGCGCATATCGGCCATGTCTTTCGCCATCATCGATAACCCGTCACGCTCACTCCCCATCACCAAAGCAAGTGGTGCGTCAACAGGCAACTCTCCGAGTTCAACACACCCTGGTCCAACATCGGCAACAGCGATTTTATAACCTTGATCTTTGAGCGTCGATAAACAATCAATCACGCGTTCATGGCGATGAATATTCACCCACCTATCAGCCCCTTTTAAAATCGCTCGATTCACTTGATAAGGTACGGGCTCCTCGACGATGTGAATGTCATTCAGACCGAAGCCTTCTGCGCTCCGAATCATGGCGGAGACATTGTGATTATCATGGACATTTTCAAGGACAAGCGTCACCGATATGAGGCGTCGTTCAGATACAGAGACCATACGATTGATACGACGCGGCCGAACAAGGCTTCCGCGCAATGTCGACCGTAGGTGTTCACTCACCATTTGGGCTGTTTCTGTCAGATCATGCTCTTTGATGGCCATGTATTTAGATATAGCGATAGTGATAACGATCAAGGGATGCGACTATTCTTTCAGCATGCTGAAGGTATTTTCTTCATAAAAGACCGCGACCTCTTCAATGGTCACCTCTCCTGCAGCAAGCGACTCAAAAAATGCGATACTTTGTCTAGTGCTATGCGTGACCAGTCGAAAACCGTTGGCACTTAAAAATAACCCACCCACGATATAAGCTGTTCGTTTATTGCCATCTATAAATGCATGATTTCGTGCGATCCCCACAGCATACGCTGCAGCTAGGTAGAATAGATTCCGCTCTCCATAAGCATAATAGTTTTCAGCTCTGGCTAAGGCTGACTCCAGCATACTCATACTTCGAATGCCAGAGGGACCTCCATGACGTGCCAATGATTGTTCATGCAGCCATAATACCTGTTCTTTCGAAATCCATAATGGTTCCGACTGGAGTATATGTGGCATGCTCTACTTTGCTAAGGCAGCCAAAATCTCGGCATTTTCATCCATGAATTCATTCATCACTTTCTTAAATTCTTCAGAGACCTCACCTCGATTTGCGTATCTAGACTTTTTGAACTCCATAAATTCCTGATACTCAGCCGCAGATAGTAAAACGACGCTCTCACGCCCGTTGCTGGTCACATGCACAGCTTCGCGCTGGGCAAGCTCTTTATACTGACCGAAATTTTTTTGAAAATCTGATGATGTAACGACCATAGGACCTCTTATCACCTATTTTACACAAATTACGCAATTTGTGCAAACCTGGTGTTTCTTATTATATTTCAGCTGCCTACAGAACATCTCACATTGGTCGTCTGCCAAATACCAAGCTGCCCTCGGGAGGTGTTCAAAACTGCCCTCGGGAGGTGTTCAAAGGGTGGGTGAGCGGGTTCAAGCGGTTTAAGTCACGCTCAGAAGAACCTTGGTTATTACCCTACTATTCTCTCAGTGTGATTTTTTGAGTAACGGTTCGAAGACCCAGCCTTCGATCCAGCCGCTTCGTCTGTATGAGTCTTTTTCATCAGCATATCGAATACGGCCAACTCTTAGCCAGTGTCCCTCTACTTCTTGACCATCCACTGTTGCCGTAGATTTCTTACAAGTTCGATAGCCTGTAGAAACAAATTCACCGGACATAGTTACTCTTCTCTGAAGCTTTTCTACATTTTTTTGATTCAAGACATCAATGGCCGGACTTTGAACATCTGGTTGTTTGCGCACCACAATGTCCTGCCTTGTGATCGTTGGGGCCGGTTCATCATACATTTGTAATTCTACAAATTCTGTTTTTCGAGGAAAGCCTGTACTTTCTTCAAGGCATCGCTCTCTCTTATGCTTCAATTTTCGTATCATGCTTTTGGGGAGTTCTTCGTAATATGTTTCCCCTGTCGGACCCGACTCAAAGGCGATATAGGTACCCTGAATATTTGAGGCGGTGAACGCGCGATATACAATTCCATATCTGCCGACATCAACGACTACGAAACCAACCCTATTCTCTTGATATGGATTCACAAACTCAAATATTTGAGAGCCGTTTTCCGTTTGAGATGTTTTTACAAGAAGATATTCGGTCACATCTCTCAGCGGGACAGGTTTTTCTTTCATAACCTGCCGAATCCACCCCCAAGGAGGGGGCATGCCATCATCTTGCCAAACAGGTTGAGACACGAGTGTACCGTTCTTCGAAACTCCTATGATAGAGCCACCTAAGTCTAATGAACCTTTCCTTAATGCACTCCAAAAGTTATCGTAGGCCTCAAGCTTGATGACTCCTTCTAACGATCCAAGTCTTTCAATGTAGGACATCACTAGAAACTCCGAGTAAAGCTCAGCCCCATCATAGTCTCTGGTTGAATAGCCCTCAGATGTCAGTTCTTCTTCGAAGATATGGTTGTTTTTATAATTATCCAATCCATTGCTTCGATATTTATGCCAAAACCCGTACATTCCCTCATGGCCATATGTGCTTCCCACTGGCAACGAGAAATCTCCGATATAATTCTTTTCGAACTTTAGTTCAGGTCGTTCATCTAGCTTATGGGACAGGTCGACATGAGAAATAATATTTTCGTGGATTTTGCCAGATGCATTCTCTGTTAAGACACCATTTGGTCCCCAGAAGATTTGATTGTGATGAATGTCTAAGTTGCTACTGTTTACGGCCTGTAATCCTGCATGCGTGAAATGATACAACCAACTATCTTTCACAACGATGTGTTGTGAATCTTTCACATAAACACTTCGATAACCTGAGCCATTCAGCTTGGCGTTTTGTATCGTCACATTCTGTGAGCCGTGAATCGCAACGACATCAACCCCTTCTGGGCAAGCGCGCACTGTATGCCGAGCTTGCACGCCATCGATTGTGAAACCGTTCACGCCATTGAGTTGAAAAATTGTTTCACGTTCTTCAACACTGATCGTCGCCAACGGATCGGCTTTAATCGTCAGCCCACTGTGCCGCTTATCAAGCTTAAAGAGATTTGTGTAGTTCCCTTGAGTCAGATAAAGCGTGACAGCCTTTTCGACCTTAAGTTTCTGAGTCGTCTCATCAAGCTTTTCAAGAACATTTTGAGGATTCGCTTCAATGGTCATCGCACTGACGAGACCAGAAGCGATAAAGATAATACAAGATAGATATAACTGACGTATTGTTCGATTCATTGTGGCTCCAGCACAATCATACCAAGATCCCAAGAGATAAACGAATACAACACATAAATGCAATAAGATTTGCACAAGAATTGCACATTTAAGTGTCTATGACGCCGGCTTTTAGTCTGGGGGATCTAGGGCCGTTTAACACCTTTCTTTTCACTTCATGTGCGTTACACTCAAAGCATCGACCTGCACTTTTAAGGAACCCGCATGACGCTCAATTATCTTCGTATTTTCCCTTTCATTTTTCTACTACAATGCGCTGAAAACGAATCGCCGAGTGAGACGAATCCTTCAGATGAGAATATCGATGACATGACAAATGATGACAACTCGGCTGATAGTGATGAATTAAATGCTGATGATGAAAGTAATTCAGACACAAATGAAAACACTATTCCAGATACCAATGAACCAGATACGAGCGAACAAAATACAAATACACCTAACCAAGAAGACCCAGTTCAAGGCGAAGCCATTGAGACTCCATATGAATATTGTTTTGATGCAGTCGACAACAATGAAGATGGTTTTTCAGACTGTGCCGATCAAGACTGTATTGCTGCCCTCTTCACCAACACGTGCAACCAACCCGAACAAGACAACTGCCCCGCGCACGGTATCGATGAATCACGCCGACTTGATAATGCCAGCGATGAACTGAGCATTGTCACCTGGAATGTCCGGACCTACCCATCGCATCAAAGTGAAACGCAGAATGCACTTGTGGGCGCTATCATCAATGGTGGCGTCGATCTCGTCGCCATGCAGGAAGTGGCAGTCGTCGATGCTTTTGATGACCTAAAAACGTGTGAGCATATTGGCACTGTTTTTGACCCGGATGCGCGCAACCAAAATGGGCCGCCAAATCATAAGCTGGCATTTGTTTATGACACTCGAAAGCTGATTCCCGTTGACGTCTATACACTAAATCCTGGCATATCGAATATGACACGCCCACCTTTGGTTGCATCGTTTGAAGTCGCCTCCGCAGAGCGAGGTGGGCTCATTTTAACATTCATTAACCTTCACCTGAAATCAGGCGCCTCTGGTCCTGATCGACTCAAGCGGCGCGCAGAAATGCAAGAACTCATGCATGCCCTACCAGATACCCAAAGCCGATTTAGCAATCACGCCCTTTTTATTTTAGGTGATTTCAACGAGCCAGCATCTATGGATGAAGACAATCTTTACGATATGTTTCCCAATACGTTTATGCGCATGACCGCACGCATCGACAGTGAACTTATCGACCCTAAAGGTCGGCCAATTATTGATCATATTCTACTAGAGAATGCATATCTTGCTCAGGCATTTGAAATCGATCGCGCATCAATCTGGCGAATCGATAATGATATTCAAAATTATAGTACACATGTGTCAGACCACTTACCGATTGAATTACAAATAAAGCGAATCGCAGACACGATCGACCGAGGCATGACGGCGACACCATTTTCGCCAGAGAACACGGATGAAGCCTGTAGCGACGGACTGAGCAATGACCTTGACCGGTTCATCGATTGTGATGATTGGGACTGTCGCCGAAACCCAAATGTCACTGTTTGTGGAGAGCCATATGACCCAACCACAGCAGAAGATAGCAATGAAAGCTGTTCAGATGGAATTGATAATGATGGTGACTTCCACACGGATTGTGCGGACTGGGATTGCAGCAAGAACCCGGCTGTTCATGTGTGTTGACCAGTTAAAACAAACTCAACTTCGTTTTTTTAAACCCGTGGAACATGAGCGTGTCCCTCCCTTGCAACATCCATAGAATCAGCCTAACACGATTTATATCGTGAAGGAGCGAAGTCATGGGATTTTCATGCGGAATTGTTGGTCTACCAAACGTAGGCAAAAGTACATTATTCAACTGTTTGAGTACAGCCCGGGCTGAGGCTGCCAATTACCCGTTCTGCACGATCGAGCCAAACGTTGGGCTTGTGCCAGTCCCGGATAATCGTCTAGATGCCTTGGCGGAGTTATGCAGCCCCGAAAAAATCATTCCAGCACAAATGCAATTTATGGATATCGCAGGCCTTGTGAAAGGTGCCTCAAAAGGTGCTGGCAAAGGCAACGCATTCTTAAGTCATATCCGTGAAGCTGATGCGATTGCACATGTTGTTCGATGTTTTGTTGACGATAATATTACGCATGTCGATGATTCGGTCGACCCAGTTCGAGATATTCAGACCATCGAAACAGAGCTGATACTTAAAGACCTCGACACAGTCACGAAACGTCACGCCAAAGCCAAGAAGATGGCACGCTCGCAAAACCCTATCGAAAAGAAAGCACTTGAACTCACCGAGCGGCTCTTGCCGATTCTAGACAGTGGCGAAAAAGTCACGATGGCCAACTGCGAGAACGACGATGAAAAAGCGATCTTCAAAGAAATGCATCTCTTGTGTGCGAAGCCGATGATGTATGTCGCCAATGTTGATGAAGGCACACTCGCAGGTGATGACAACCCACACTTAAAAGCTGTGCAAGACTTTGCAGCGCAACACAACCACGACGTGATTATGGTTTCAGCTAAAATTGAGTCTGAACTTGCCGAGCTCGACAAAGAAGAAAAAACTGCATTCTTAGAAGACCTAGGTATTCAAACCGCCGGGCTCGATAACTTGATCCAAGCGGGCTATAAACTGCTCGGACTTGCGACATACCTCACAGCGGGGCCTAAAGAGGTGCGGGCGTGGACAATTCGTCAAGGCTATACTGCCCCTGAAGCCGCTGGTGTGATTCATACTGATTTTCAACGTGGCTTTATCAAAGCGGAAGTTATTTGGTGGGAAGATTATATTGAACTCGGCGGGGAAACGGGTGCAAAGTCTGCAGGTAAAATGTCGCTTGAAGGCAAAGACTATATTGTTCGCGATGGTGATGTCATCCACTTTAAATTCAATGTTTAAGAGTCGACTGGCCGCTATGACCAGCAAGATGCGTATCAACATTTTTATGTTCAGCCTTATGCTCGTGAGCCCATTGCTCTCAGCACAAGTGGCGCCATTTCATCAAACCCACGATTTATCCTTCACATCAGCGAATCGTTTTGCCGAGGATGGAACAACGTTTGGTGAAACGCCTTCAGCACTGGGTTTCACCAAAGGGCTGTCTTTTAATCTGGCACTTGGAAATGACTTCTCGCCATTAAGGCAAGATACTGTTGCGGTCAGCCTGGGCGGTCAAATATATAAACGACTTCGCCTTGGGCTGTTGATGGGTTGGCATGGTGACATGGGCCAAAGTTACCCTTTTCGCTCAAGTGCGTTACCGCTGAATGATATTTCTCAACAACACTGGAACTTAGCTTGGCAGTGGTCGCCGCGCCTGACAACAACATTGGTCCTTACAAATACACGGCAAACTTCACCAACAGGCCAGCTCTCGCGAGATGTCAGCCCGGCTTTGTCGTTTGGTTTCAGACCAAACAAGCGATGGCAGCTTGGTCTCACTGTGCGTGGGCTAACTTCCTCAACACCATCGCCGACACCACAAACATCACTCTATCTTGGTTTTCAACCGCTTCAGCATATCTTTCTCGCAACGGATTTCACTCAACAGTCCCGAGACTATCACCCATTCCGATATGGTGGCCCATCTCGTGCAGGTGTGAGTTTATCATATCAACAGCCTGATATCCGTATTAGTACGCGTGTTGGGCACGACTTCTCCTTACCGCCCAATCTGAATCAAGAAACCAATATCAGTGTTTCGGTCGGTATCCCGATGGGGAGATTATCCGCTCAGGCAGGTCTTCAACTGTCAGAAGATGGTCAAACACAGGGTCTTTTCGGTCTCGACTTCAACAGCCAGCGTGAAAGAAGTCAGTCGCACACGCCAGACCATACGTGGCAAGGCCTCAAACTGACAGGCCGTCTTCAACTTGATGTACCAGCAGGCTCCCGGTTGTCTCAACTATTTTTTGGAGAACAGGACACCCCACTTAAAGTACATCAGCTCCTTCATGAGGTCACACAAGCCCCGCCTGACGGTCTCGTTATTTTTGCGCGAGACCTGCAGCTCTCGCTTGCCGATGCCAGCTACGTTCGCAAAGTTATTCACCGACTTAAGTCTTCACATACACGTGTCATCGTCCACACCGACCAGTTGAATGATGTCCTCATGCTCGCCTTTGGACTCGCTGATGAACTCGTCATGCCGGCCGGTCATCAAGTGGTGCTAAATGGCCTACATCAGTCATCAACCCACATTCGTCGACTGATGGATAAGCTCGGTCTTCAGGTGCACGCCTTTAAGCGCGGCCAATTCAAATCTGCGCCTGAAATGTTTACGCATGAACACCCTTCCGACGCGACCAAAGAAATGCGCCAGGCGTATTTATCCAATTTACATGAGTTCAACCGAACGCGTCTTTCGAAAGATCGTGCGCTCAGTCCAACCGAAACAGACGCTGTTTATCGAGACGCATTATATCTATCTGATAATGCGCTTCAATTGAAGTTGATTGACACCATTTTAACCAGAGATGCGCTTCTCAAGCGCATCAAAGAATCTAATCCTGACATGAAGTGGGCCTTGCCACGCCAACGTCGCAACCATTCAGCTGTTCCCCAGCTCGCGGTCCTCCCTTTGAGAGGGACAATTGTATCCGGTCGACGTCAGCCTGCAAGCTTCTTCCCAAGTATGCAAGGTCCCCAGGTCTATGATACTGATGTTATTGAAGAACTCGACCAACTGAAATCAAATACAGGCATTCAAGCTATTCTCTTGTATATCGATTCTCCAGGTGGGGATGCCTATGCTTCAAAACGACTCTGGGAACATATTCGCTTGATCGACAAAGAAAAGCCTGTCTTCGCCTATATCGCCGGTGTTGGTGCTTCAGGGGCTTATTATATCGCCAGTGCTGCCCGAAAGATTATGGCAACACCAAACGCGATTGTCGGTTCAATCGGCGTGTATACGCTGATTCCAAATGCGACAGATTTTGGTCAAAAGAATGGTATCGATCAGCATCAACAAGGCATCGGTGGCCCTGCTGAACCGACTCTATTCACCCCATTAACAGACGCAACGCGGTCACGTCTCGATCACTATATTGGCACCCTTTATGATGATTTTGTTCGTAGCGTTTCACTCACCCGACAGATGACATTTGAAGAAGTCCACGCCGTTGCTCAAGGTCGGGTCATGAGTGGCCAACAAGCTTTTGCGCACCATCTTGTCGATTACTTGGGCGACTTTTCCGATGCTATCTCGCTGGCATCGCATCATTTGAATGCGAAAAATATCGATGTGAAGCCTCAATTAAAACTTGTTTCAGCCCATATTCAGAAGCCGGAGACAACACAACCACTCGTTCATCTGCTCTCGACATTCCTAAATTTGTCGCTCGCCCAACAATCACCCAGGCCTATGTTTTTTAATCCATTTTTAGCACTCGAATCGCCTCAGTAGCCCGCCTTTTCTCTTTGTAAAAATCCGCTGTACTGACTTGATCTTTACAGAGAACAGGGCTTAGCCTCCGCATATGGGACTCGCATCATCGGGGCAATTACTCGAACACAGCTTAGCATACTTGATTCATCAAGCAGATGAATTGGATGTCAGCGGCGTGCTCGATATTCACCCTGTCGAACCACATGCATATCGCGCGAGATTTCTATTTAAAGATGGCCGAATGATACTCAGCCATAGCGCCGATCCATATATCAACCTCGTGACGAGTCTTGCCCGACTCAATGCCATCGATGAAGAACAACAACATCATATTTATTCAACAGCACATGCAGGTCAGCAAACTGTTTATGATGTAATTCACGCCCACTATAATATCGAGCCAAGCATCCTACAAATGGCGCTTGAACTGACTGCCCTTCGTGCATGCCAGACGTGCCTATTTGCCCAGGGCACATTCCAATTTCAACAAATGTATATGTCAACATCAGAAGATCTGCCTGCGACAGTTGAGCTCTCGGCACCCGCATTATTGCCTCGACTATTTAAAAAAGCAGATACAACCATACTAAAACCGTATATCGACCGACGGGCAGCACAAGCTTATATCCTCACTGTTCCTGACATCACACTGCCGCGTTGGCTCGACGTCACACCATATGTGCACTACTTTAAGCAACCGACGACCATTGGCGAGGTTCTCATCAACACGGATAAACCCGAGTCGATTTATCGAGACCTGGCCTATTTACTCACATTTGGGTATCTGTCCGCGACCTTGAAACCCGCACCCATCCCGCAGCCGACCATCCCGCCAACACAAGGCGAAGACCCATTCAAGAAAAAGCCAACAGTCACTAACTTGGACGATTATTCGGAAGAACACCGTGTCATCGTTGACGATGTCTATGAACGTCTCGACAAAACCACAGATGCCAACCATTATGACATACTCGATGTGGGACGCTACGCGACAGAAGAACAAATTCAACGCGCCTACTTTGGGCTCGCGCGCCTATACCATCAAGATCGATTTGCGACCTTCGACCTACGTCCAGCCGAAGAAGAAGCACGACACAAAGTTTTCGAAGCCATTCAACAGGCCTACCATGTCCTCAGCGATGAAGAGCAGCGTCAAGAGTACTCTCTCAAACTCGACATGGAAGAAAGTGGCATGTCGACTGACATCGGAGAGCTCTTCCAAGCTGAACGCAACTTTGAGAATGTTCAGAAAATGCTCTCAAGTGGACACCTTCGTGCTGCCGCCCAACTCATGACGACCATCTTGCCAGTCAATCCGGGCAATCTAGAATGGAAGGCGTATGCCATATACACGGCGTGGTGGAACGAGCGCAATAAATTTGAGGCTGTCGAATCCGCAAAAGAAATCTCCGACATATTGAGGCAGCGCCCAGCCATCCATCAAGCAGCGTTCTTTACCGGTCACTTATATTTACAAGCGGGTGAATATAAAAAAGCAGAACGCTATCTTAAAAAGATTATTGCCGTTGACCCTGAACACAGGGCGGCACTCAATGCGATGAAGGTCCTGAAAAGACGACGCGATGAGGCCGAAAAAAATGATAGTTTTATTGGTCGTCTATTCAAAAGGTAAGTCACCGACCTCAAGACTGAGACTCAATCTCTTTCACGATAAGCATCGCCATTTCATCAGCAAAATTGTCAATCACTTTTTGTTCTTCGCCTTCAAGCATCACGCGCGCACGTCGCTCGGTGCCACTATACCGCAAAACAATTCGACCCGCGTCTCCGAGCGTTTCTTCAATACGTTTTTTGAGCGCCATCGTCTTTTCGAGTGTCTCGAGCGCCGGCTTCGATTGCACATCAACATTCTTAAGAACTTGTGGCATCGGCTGATAGTCCGCGGCTAATTCAGAGAGCCCCTTCCCTTCTTCATCCATCATCGCTAAAACCTGTAGCGCGGCCATCATACCATCGCCAGTTGTCCCATGGTCTAAAAACACCAAATGACCGGATTGCTCTCCACCAAAACTTAATCCGTGTTCACGGAGTGCTTTCACGACATGACGGTCGCCAACAGGCGTCTGAATGACGCCAATACCATTTCGTTGCAGCGATTTCGATAGCGCCATATTGCTCATAATTGTGGTCGCAATCTTCTGGTTGGCGAGCATATTTTTTTTGTTCAAGTAACGCGCCACAATTAACATCACCGCATCACCATCAACAACTTGACCATGTTCATCAACCAATACGAGTCGGTCGGCATCTCCATCTAAACATATGCCGACATCCGCACGGCTTGCCTTCACAGCCTCTTGAAGTTGCTCTGGGTGTGTCGAACCACAAGCTTGGTTAATATTTGTGCCGTTGGGTGACACGCCGATCGAAATGACTTCTGCTCCGAGCTCAGACAAAACCGTCGGCGCCACTCGGTAAGAAGCACCATTGGCACAATCAACGACAATA
>JAHDGS010000077.1 GCA_020627505.1 Myxococcota bacterium | reverse complement strand
ACCGACACCTAATAAACATAAGTTTGTACAACCATCATTTGGGTCGTCATTGCCATCATCACACTGCTCTGAGAATCGATCGACAAGACCGTTACCACATACAGGTGCAGACTCACACGTTCCATCTATACAAATTCGATCTTCACAGTCGTCATGACTATCACACTCTTGCCCTTCTTCGAGGTTACAATTCTCACTGCAACCATCTCCATTCGCATTAGCACCATCATCACATGATTCGCCTATCACGTCATCGGTTACGGTGTTATTGCATGTTAATGGTGCCTGACACGTATTTGATGTGCCGGCACAATAATCACTTGCACAAGCGTCATTTCCAGTTAAGCCAAGAGAGCCACAACGGAAACCATTTCGAACTTGGCAATAGACATTACAAACGTTGCCATCTTGCCCGTTCGCATTACCATTATCACAGCCTTCATTTGGATCGATAATGCCGTCACCGCAAAATGGTTGGAACACACATGTTCCAGAAGTTTCATCACAACGACCTGTTGCACAATCAATATCTGAACCGCAGGCTTGGCCGACTTCAAGCTTACAAAAGTCATCACAAACACCGTCTAGACCATTTCTCTCACCACTATCACATGCTTCATCACCCTGAAGGTTTCCATCACCACAATTGCCTTCTCCACAAAAGCCTGCATCACAACGATCACTCGCGCATGCGTCTTTGCCTGTCAAACCTGTTGTGCCACATGGCTCGCCATTAATGAGCTGACAATATCTATTACATGTGTAGTCACCCACGCCATTAAATACACCATCATCACAGCCTTCATTCGCATCGATAACGCCGTCACCACAGATTCCGTTCAAGCGGCATTCGCCTGAACCTTCATCGCAGTTGTCTGTTTCACAATCCGCATCTGCTACACAACTAAACAGTGTGGCGCCGACTTCAATCAAACAATTTTCGCCACACTCTCCGTCGAAACCATTTTGACCATCTCCATTGTCACAGATCTCATCACCTTCAACAGATGCGTTACCGCAGCCTGAGGCAGAAATACAGAACCCAGCATCAGAGCAGCGTCGACTGGCACAAGCCTCAAAGCCAGACAGTCCGCCAGAACCTTCACAAGGTACGCCATTAACCAACTGACAAAAACGATTACAGGTATAATCACCAACATTATTGGCGTCACCATCGTCACAGCCTTCATCAGCATCAACAATTCCATCACCACAATCAGCATGTGCAGCTTCTGAGAAAGCTGTTAGTCCTGTGCCTATCACCAAACAGACCCAAAAGGTCCTTAGGGTACTATAGTTCATAAACTTCTCCTTAATAATATAAACTCATCGTCGTCGACGTCTTAGCAAACCAAGAAGCAAGATGCCAAGCCAACTCGTCGAAAAATCGACATGTTGACAATTTCCGCACCCTGTCGGTTCGACTGCTGTCGATTCACACAATCCTGTTTCTGCGTTACAACGGCCACTTTCACAGTCGCCATCACCTTGACATGCCTCTCCATCTTCGAGGTGACACCTAAAACTACATCCATCGCCGTTGGTATTATTGCCATCATCACAGCTCTCAGTATCATCGAGATTGCCATCTCCACAGAGCTCTGGAACTTTACTACAAATACTTGGCTCCGAACGATCACAACCAAAGCCCTCTTCTTCAGTACATGTATTGGCAGCACAACCGTCACCATCTTCATCATTACCATCATCACATGATTCACCGATATCGAGTCGCCCGTTTCCACATACGGGTAAGGTACAGTCTTCATTACAAGGAACACTTCCATCACTATCTGCTGATGCATCACATTCTTCACCATTATCGAGCAACCCATTTCCGCAAGGTGGTAATGCTTCACACCGCGAAGGCGATGTTCCTTCACATGCCCAACCTGGCTCAATAACACAGCCACCATCACAACCATCTCCAGCAGCAAGATTGCTGTCATCGCACCCTTCTCCATCTTGGACAATGCCGTTACCACATACGGGTATGAGCGTGCAGACCGAAGGTCGATCGGTAGTCGTACATGTGTAGCCCGCTTCGACTTCACATATATCACTACAACCATCAGAACCATCGGCGTTGCCATCGTCACATGTTTCCCCAGATGTCGTATTTAAATTCTCGTCACCACACATACTCAATGTGCAGTCTTCATTACAATCAGCAGATTCTCCTCGCGTGTCACACAACTCGTCTATCTGGTTAATAAGTCCGTCTCCACATTGACCGGGTTGGCACGTTCCATCACAGCGCCACGTTTCGCATTCAAAATATTCGGTACATGCGGCGCCAATTGGTAAACGACAATCTGATGTACAACCATCATCGTCAATATCATTGCCGTCGTCACAGGCCTCAGTCACTTGATTGACAATGCCGTCACCACATGAAACTGGCGCCACACACACATTGGTTTCACAAATTTTATTTGCGCATTGACTATTCAATGTACAGGCTTGCCCATCAACAAGTTCGCAATTTTCGCTACAGGATAGTGGCGTCGCAGCTGGGTCGCATATTTCTCCTTCGTCAATCCTGCCATTGCCACAAAGTGGTGTCGGTGCACATATCGACGAATTGTTACAATAAGAACTCTCACAATCGATGTTGAGCGAACATGGTTGGCCATTGATTCGTCGACAAAATCGATCACACTGGCCATCTCGACCATTTCCACCACCATCATCACACGATTCACCATAGCCGAGTAGCCCGTCACCACATAAAGCTTTTTCGGCACACTGCCCAAAATAGCACAAGTTTGAATCACAGTCAGCATCAGATACGCACAGCATATTTGATTCAAGCAAACAATTTTCAGCGCATCCATCATCATTAAGCTGGTTACTGTCATCGCAGCTCTCTCCTTCATCAATCGTTCCGTTCCCGCATAAAGGCGTCGGTTCACACAACTGATTTGGGCAGTAACCACTTGCACAAGCAGCCTGTCCAATGACACCGAGCGCTCCGCATGCAAAGCTGTTGGCGACTTGGCATCGTTCATTACATCCACTCCCATCAATTCCGTTTAGTGAACCGAGATCACACCCTTCATCAGAAGTCACTTCGCCGTCACCACAAAAAGCATTGGTGACACGCGCACAAATATTTTCATCACATTCACCTCTGTCACAGTCTGAATCTAAAACGCATGCTTCGCCGATGCTTAACAAACATGTCGACTCACAACCATCTCCATCAATGCGATTCCCATCGTCACATATTTCCCCTGCGTCGAGTACCCCGTCCCCACAAATTAAATCTTGTTCACAGGTCGGGTTCACGTCATCAGGAGAACAAAAGCCTGAAGCACAGTCAGCACTGTTACCACAGGCTTGCCCATTTTCTAGTGCACAAGTCGTTGTACAAACACCATCTTCGCCATTCAGTAAATAGCCGTTATCACATGCTTCACCTGGATCAAGTTCGCCGTCTCCACATCCATCAGTCGGTACACACTGTCCCAAATCACTGCCACACAGCCCTGAAGAACAACTTGCGTCTCCACCTTCAGCACATGATGCAAGCAAATCACTCAACAGGCAGTCAGGAGAACATTGATTGCCGCTTAAACCATTATAGATACCGTTGTCACAAACCTCCGTCACATCGCTTGATCCATCACCACATACACCAAAATCACACATGGATGGTTCGCCGACACAACGTGCGCCAGGCTCAATCTGACATGTTCGATTACAGCCATCTTCATCGTCAATATTACCATCATCACATGATTCACCCACCTCGCGCACACCATTGCCACAAGTTGTTTGCTGGGAACAGATACTTTCCTGACCTTCACAATCGACGATCGTGCCGCCGCAGCGAAGTGTCAAGCGTTCGAAATACGCATTCGAGACGTCTTCAATGGCAGATAAACCAATGATTGCTTGGGTATCGGCACACCGTTTTGTGATAAGAGATTGTCCTTGTCCTGTTGTTCCTAAAACTTCAATTCGTGTATCACCTAATGTTTTGATCGCACCATCTCGAAAGCCAAGTTCAGCACAGACCAACTCCATATCACTCAAACCACTCGATGCGTTTTGAGGCGAACCACCAGAACGCGCGACAAGTCCAACCATAAACTGGTCTTCTGGGCATAAACTAAAGTTAAAAAATGGACCATCGTTTGGTGTACCAACTGGCGCCCCAACGCCCAGCCCCCCCCATGTATAGCGAGCGGCACCTAAATCATTGACTTCGACACACCGCAATTGTGCGAGTGAGAATAGAAAGTCATTATCTTCTGTTTCTGTCATTCGGCCGGATAAACCGACGGCAAGTTCTCCGTCAGGGCAATCTCCAGCATCGGTAAAGTCGCCACCGTTAGATAAGCCAATATGAATAGCTGCTTCAGGTGCTAAATTAATTGTGGGGGAATCACATAAACAAAAAGCGCCAGCTTCAACCGCACACGAAACATCACAGCCATCACCACTGATGAGATTCTGATCGTCACAACCTTCGTCAGCTTGCTCTAAAATTCCATCACCACATATGGCTTCTGCCTGTGCAGCAGACACCACCAATAGTGATAAAAGACTCAAAAAAACGCTTATCGAAGTGCTTGATCGATACATGAAGGCCTCCAAGAGGACTTTTTGCCTCAAATAGGCTCAAAGAACAACTTTTCTCATGTATTTTTTAGGGACTTACAACTGCTCGGGTTCGCACACACCGCTCGTACTATCCAATGCGAAACAGTGATAACCATCTCTCAAACAATCACTATCTTCGGCACATCGTCTCAGGCAATAACCACCTGGTGATACGTCAGTGATGCTGCTCACTTGTTCAAGTGTGACGCATCGTCCACGAGAGCCACATTGCGCATCACGCGAGCATTCTTGACTACAATAGCCGCCACGCCAAACTTGACTCGTTTGTTGGCCAACAAGTCGATCGAGGCATAGTGCCACGTCGTTTGCTATGCATTGTTCGTCGACACGACAAGCAGCGCCAACATCACCAAATTGATCGACATCAACACCACCAAAAATCGCGAAATCGATTCCTTCACGATCCGTCACCGTCAATATAACAGGCTCAGCCCCTAGAATAAATGGATATTGTCCGTATGCATCCCGGCTATCAAATAAACCATCTTGATTGGTATCTCCAAATGCCTGAATAAAATAGCTTCCTTGCTCAAGCCCCTCCAATCGATACTGATATTCTCTGTCGCGATCTGTTAAGACAGGGGCTCCGACTGGAATCAGGTTTAGGTTGTTAATATCATTCTCAGTGTCTTCGACTTTGATATAAGCTTGAACTTGCACACGTGAGATTCGTTTTTCAAAGTCAAGTTCAAGATCGTTAAAATCAAGCAAAATCGATTTCGTGCCTGCAATATTGTCCCCCTGAAAAACCAATTGAGCAACACCAACTTGTTGTCCGCCGCGATCGAGTTCAATTTCGAATGATGCTGTTTCACCGGGTTCGATTTCAAACGGTCCTTCTGCGGCATTAACTAGTGTAAACTTATCAGCCGATTCACCTTCAAATTCAACTTGAACGTCTGCACGAACTTGTCCAACATTTTCGACCACAAACGCGGCCTGATTCTGCCCTTTATCGAAGTGGATATTGGTTGAGGACACCGAAAGCCAAGGCACGTTTTGCAAAGCGGCATTGAGCTCATAGATCGGGGCGAAACCATCTAAACGGCCAAATGAACAGAGACCAGAAGCTAAGCTCAGCAAGTCACACAATGCGTCTTGAGCACGAGCATGAATCAACAAGGCACCTTCAACTTCATTTGGTGTTAATGTGGAATCAATTGACAACATACGCGCAGCAATTCCGGTCACAAATGGTGCTGCGAAACTCGTTCCGATTTGGCTGATTGGATTTGTGTTTGCACCATAACCAAGCAACTGGCGCGAGGAAGTTCCTCCTGGCGCCGCGAGTTTTACAACGGAACCATAATTGGCATAAGCACCCGCTAGATTTCCAGTTGCGTTTGTCGCAGTGACAGTTAAGCAACGCGAAACATTGCCAGGCGCATAGAAACTTGCATCATCAGCTTGGTTGCCAGCAGCACACACAAACAACGGATCTCCAGAACGACTGCCATCCCCATAATCCAACATAATATCTTCAAATATGGCTTTTCCGCTGGCAGGATCGGCTGGTCGTGTTTCAGATGGCTCTAAGCCCGGCTTGCTGTTGTTGACAGATAAATTCACGACATCGGCGGGAAAAGCGTTGCTATCATATCCAGCAATATTGCCCCCTAGCGCCCATACGATACCATCGATCACGGTTGATAAGGCCCCCAGTTTTTGGTCATCCAATACACGAATAGGTAGTGCCTGAATTTCGGGATGGGCTATGCCCGCCAATCCAACTTGGTTATTCGTGGTCGCAAATAGTTGACTTTGAATAAATGCACCATGGTACTCGCCACCTAGATTCTCAGGTCCGATCGCGATCCTATCTTCACCAACAAGATCAATCCCTTGCAGGACCTGGTTCTCGTCCATATCTTCGATCGCGTCACGATAGCCATTATCAACGATCGCGACCACGACAGGATTATTCCCATTTGGCATCTCCCAAATATTCGGCATACCAATCTGCTCAAGATACCATGACTGCTGCAACCAAGCTGGATCATTGGGTGTTGATTGCCCTCGCATAATATAATCCAGGCTTAACTTGGCAGCGTCTAACTGTTGAGAACGTAATGCATTTACCAAACTATTCTTGGCCGCGATCGTAGATATTCCCGCTCTTTTTAGTCGAATCAGCCCATGACAATTGCCTCTAAAGTCGACAGACGCGACCAAAATGTGTTGCTCGATTAAGATCCGAAATACCTTTTTATTGGTTCGGCATGATTCCCTACGTCCTGAACGCCCTAAATAAAAAAACAATTGGTCATCAAGATATCCCTGAGTCAACTCTTTAGAGGTATATCGACCAGAATGTATTTCTTCTGTAGGTATGGCTGGCATCGTCACAGCAGAAAGGGGCTGAGCTGCTTGACCTGAAGCCTGACCAGAAACCTGAATAGTACCCGAAATCGCATAACGCTGCCCTTTACTATCATCGGCTGGGCATCCTGTTAGATAGGACATGATCAAAGCAAAAATAGCGTACCGCAACCACATCTAATTCTTTTCGCGTATTTCTTGCTTGTTGTGCAAGGGAAATCCTAAACTATCGACATGACAAAAACGCCCACGATTTTTTCTCTCAATTCTCAATCAATCTCAGATGTTGGACTCACACGTCAACAAAATGAAGATACGCTGATACATGAACCTGATATTGGTTTATTTGCCGTGTTCGATGGCATGGGTGGTCATGAAGGTGGTGAAGTCGCAAGTCATATGGCTGCGACGATTGTTGAACGACTTGTGCGCGAAAAAGCACATGCAAAGATCTTTTCGAGAACATATCAACGCAGTCGCTATATTGAACATGTCATGAACGAGGCGATGGGACTCGCCTGTGAATCTATTTACAATACGTCAAAAAAGCATCAGCTTGAAAAAGGCATGGGAACAACGGCATCGGTGATGTTGATTCATGAACGCAAAGTGACCATCGCACATGTGGGTGACAGTCGGATTTACTTGTTACGTGGACAATCAAAGATTCGACTAACAGAAGATCATACACTTGCCCAGTCAATGGTCGAATCTGGTGCACTCACCGCCGAAGAAGCCATACGCAGTAAATATAGTAACCATCTGACGCGTGTTTTAGGGATTCAGCCACATGTCCAGATTGATGTTGCAACTTATGATGTGATGCCTGGAGATCGTTTCATCGTTTGCAGTGATGGTCTCACACGATATGAACAACAAGGACAACCCGCATTGCCACCACAATTGACTGGCGTTCCTGAAGATTTAATAGAAACTTTTCGGGCGTGGTCTCATACACATGGTGCCAAAGATAATATGACGGCCGTGGTGGTCGATGTCGCACCGAATCTTGACTCAAATATCACCTTAATTCCTTCATATCAGCAGATGCCTGTTGATGAAGCTTTGAAAACCATCAAACACATTGTTTTATTCAAACATCTTAATGAAAGAGAAATGATGACGATTCTCGATCGTTGTGAGCACCGTCATCTTCTTGAAGGTGAACGTGTTTTTGAAGAACACCAAGCCGGCGAAGATTTATTTATGATTCTTGGTGGAGAGTTACAAATCGAAAAAGATAACCATATTCTTGCAACATTATCTGATGGCGATCATTTTGGAGAAATGGCACTCATTGGGGAGTACCCGCGAAGTGCAACTGCGCATGTGACCAAAGACTTAACAGTCTTGTCTCTCAAGCGTTCTGATTTTTACGACCTGCTACAAACGAATGCACAACTCGCTCGCAAACTGCTGTGGAATTTTTTGTGGATGCAAAGTCGACGCTTGCGATCGACTTCGAATCAACCAGCCCAACTCCCGTTTCTATCCCCTCAACATGCGTCAACTGAAATCGACCAGCCCATTGTCCAATGAATCAACTTATACAACGTCTCTCCGCCCTAGCCGCTCAGCATCGCACAACCACCTGGATGATACATGGTGCGCTTGTCGCACTATGGGTTTTCGGCCTTCTCAATACCACAACCGATTTTCGCTTTAAATCGATCGTTGGTAGTCAAGATGAAGCCTTACAACACCTCATCGAATACCGTGAACATTGGGAAGCTGAAGATGCAAATGTTCTTGTGCTACTCCAGTCCGAAGGCTCAATTTTAAACCAAAAAGGACTCGAGCTCGTTGAAGAAATTCGCTCACAACTCAAGACACATGAATTTATCGGTGAAGTCGTCAGTTTCTCACGCTGGCCAATTATTGATGCATCTGCGGGTTCATTGGACACAATGCAATTGTATGAGCTTGATGAACTCGACAGCTTATCATTAACCAAACGACGGGAACTCGGATTAACACCTACCGTACTCAATGATAAAACAACGGCTGCCGTATTTATCGGAAAACTCAACTCCGATACCGATAATATCAGAGCTCTACTACAACCTGTTGCTGATATACGCGCAGGGCTCGAGTCAATCGAGACAAAGTGGAATGGGACAAACCAATCTTTTGGTACAATTCAGCTCTCTTCAGGCGGTATCCCCACATTGCGAGCCGATGTCGCCCATGAAATCAAAACGAATCAATTACTCTTTTTACTATTAACGGCAATTGTCACCGTACTCATGCTCGGTCTTCTATTTCGCACCTTGCCAGGCGTCATCTTTCCGCTGTTGCTATCGTTGATTGCGTTGATATTTGTATATGGTGTCATGGGGCTTGTTGGTGAACCCATCAATATGGTCTCCCAAGTCTATATTTCTCTAATTACGGTCATCACGGTTGCCGATGCGATCCACATCATATCTACATACCTCCGACTTCGGCATCCTCGACTCGGGTTGACAGCACACCAAGCCATTGCGAAGACTTATCAAGAAGTCGGCCTGGCCTGTTTTGTCACATCTGTCACAACAGGTATTGGATTTGTTTCTCTACTCAGTTCCAACATGGCGATTCTTCGATCGTTTGGTGTTTATGCCACGCTTGGCGTTTTATATGCTTTCATTCTTCAAATAACACTTCTGCCAACATTTTTGCTTTTCTTTAAGGCCACCCCTCGCGCGATCGGCCCAATTGATAAACTCAGCCAGATGGGGGCAGGACTGGGCGATTGGATTTTGCATCATCCAGGAAAAATTAAATTGGTATTCTTGTTTGTCGTCGCGCTCTTTTGCTTTGGGACCACTCAAGCCGATCTGAATAATTTTCTTAAAGATAATCTAGACTCGGCTCATCCTACGATGCAGGCACATGATGTGATTGATCAAGAACTCAGTGGTACACTCGCATACCATTTTGACTTTCATCTCCCAAAAAACGATAGTGGTGATGCATTAACATTCGAACGCATGCGCGCACTGGCGACACTTGAAGAAGACCTCTCAAAAATTGGTGTTGTGAGAACCGTTATGGGACCAAGCCAAATCATTGGTCGTCTATTCGGCTCTCTCAAACAAACAACTTTCGAGGTACCGAAAGATACGAAGGCCTTCGCACAAACAATGCTCCTACTCGACGACGCTGACGCTGACCCTTTTGCATCGATGATTAATGAAGAAGCAGGACGAATCCGTGTTATCGCGACAATTTCAGATATTGGCGCAAATCAGTCGATGGGCCTTGTACCAGAGCTAAATGCACTGATTCAAAAAGTCGAGTCACACTCAGATATGCAGGGGCAACTAACTGGCGTCGCATATGCGATATACAAGGGCTTCAATCGACTGGCTTATGAGATCATTATGAGCCTTGTGATAGCGACGTTCTTGATTTGTCTCTGTGTTGGCTTTTTGTTTAAACGATTTTCATGGGCATTAATTTCACTAATACCCAATACAATTCCGTTGTTATCTATTTCGGCACTTTCAGCATTCGCAGGTTGGTCTATCAACCCACAAACGGCCGTGCTGTTTACCATCGCACTTGGAATTGCCGTTGACGACACCATTCATTTCTTCAATCGACTCCATCAAGAACAACAGAGTGGACTTCATAAAGACGCAGATGCAGTGATTAAAGCGACTCTCGAACATCTGTTTGCGCCAATGTTCATCACTTCCTTAGTGCTTGGACTTGGCTTCGCAGTCAATATCGCATCGTCATTCTCTGGCGCACGTATATTTGGTGCACTCGGTGCAACCAGTATTTTCGTGGCCTTGATTGCAGATATGACCATCTTACCAGTGATTATGTTATGGCGGGAGCGTCGACGGCAAAAAGCCGATCTAAAATAATCGCTATCGCTGCGCGAACACTCAGATGATTATATGCTGTTGGACCATATAAAGGCGCTAAAGTATGATCGGCCATTTCCATCACCACATCGGCCAGACCATGGCCGGTTCCAAATAGCCATAAGTATGTTTTGTCAGTCGATTCAGGCGCCTCGATCAGCGCACGCATTTCGCCGTAGCCAGTATTTTGTTCACGCGCAATCGCTGATGTCACAACAATCTCATATTTGTCAGATAAGTGCGCTTGAATCCATTTGATACTCTCTTCGATCGAGGCAATCGCATGTGTTTTTGACAAAGCATGTGCCCGATCGGGATTTCGAAGTCGAGCTTTGTCAGTCTTCCAAAATCCAGTCATCGCTTCGACCATTTCTCGCTGCGCATCGACTGGATGAATCACGTGAAACGCATCCAATCCATATGTACTCACGACACGTGCATTGTCATGGACATCAACATTAAAGATCGAAGTCGATTGCACCTCTCCCTCTTTACCAAGACACGGATAATGAACGAGTCCAAGCACGTGATGAATCGTCATAGATTCTCCTTTTCAACCTGCACGTCAGAAACAACACGTGGAGATAATGGTGATCCTGACAATGATTTCACCGATTCTTTGCGCGCACCGGCGTCGATCGCACGTGCTTCAGCAATCCGCTGATGATGCCCAGATAATAGCACTTGAGGAACGCCTAGGCCCGCATGAGATTCAGGTTTAGTATATTGTCGGTACTCAACGTCATGACCGCCATGCGAATCTGATTCAGCAGAAGCAGCGTTACCAAGTACGCCAGATCGATAACGAATGACCGCATCACTAATGATCACTGCTGCCGGTTCTCCGCCTGTCAAAATATAATCGCCAACTGATATCAATTCATCAACGTGTTCATATATACGAGCGTCAACCCCTTCATATCGACCGGCAATGAAAATCAAATGTGACTGTTCATCAGCCAGCCGCCGAGCAGATTGATCGTGGAATGACTGCCCGGCTGCATCCATCATGATGACATATCCGTCGCCAAAACGTTGTTTCGTATCCTGAAGTGCCGACAAAATAACATCGTAGCGCAGAATAAGCCCGGGACCACCGCCATAGGGCGTGTCATCAATTTTTCGATGTTTCCCAACACCGTAATCTAATAAAGAAATCGTGTTAATTGAAAGCCGTTCCGACTCGATGGCACGACGTGCCATACCACATTGAGCCCATTGTGATAAAAAATCAGGAAAAACTCCGATCAGTGATATTTGAAAACTCATTCAGGGAATAGTCCTACTGGCGGATCGAGAACGACAGTATGTGATTCAAGATCGATATTGATCACAATCGCACTCACCCAAGGCACCAAAACAATCTTCTTTGAAGCTGTTCGTACACGTCCGAGTAGTTGGGGGGTATGCGTTTCAAAACCTTCTAGCGTGCCAAGCTTCACCAAAGCATCTAGATCTGACTGCTCGGTCGTGTATCGAATGACGGCTGCACCGATTATATCGACAAGATAGTATTCGTCGTCATTTGGGGCTGGCATATGCGAACGCTCAATCAATACATGCGCATTCGTCCATTCACTTGCTTGTGTTCTATCCGAGAGTTCCTTGACTTCAAACCGACCGCCACCTTTCACTGCATCAACGTGAATGACACACGAACGGTTTCCCAACTCGAGTTTTAACACATTTCCCACCTCAGGGAACATTTCGCCATAAGGAATGAATTTTAAACCACCACGAAAACCATGCGGTCGACCAAGTTTTCCAATGCGAATCCAATTTTCGGCTGGCTCCGACATCTCTATTGTTCTTCACTTACTTCAAGAGCCGCACCTTCAGTTGTGTGCTGGTCTTCTACTTCCTTTTGGGTTTCGTTGGTCTGCGCTTTCTCATAAATATCTAAATCGATCGCAAGGCGATGCGTCGACGCGAGGGCTGCAACAAGCGAACGCACAGATTTGACAGTGCGCCCTTTTTTGCCAATCAATGAGCCAAGCGCATCCTTTTCGACAAAGACTTTATACTCAAATTCATCGTCTTCTGAATCGATTTCGACATTTACGATATCATCAGTACCACTGATTGCATTCGCCAGATACGAAACAAGCGGAACAAATTGTTCCGCATCTTGTTCTTGTCTACTCAAGAGACTACCCCTCAGCAGAATCGCTATCAGCGTCTGCTTGGTTTTCTGCGGCTTCAGCAGCAGCAGCTTTCGCAGCAGCCTCAGCTTTTGCAGCGGCCTTCGCTTTACTTGCAGCCAATTTTGTTTCAAGGG
>JAHDGS010000076.1:12886-13151 GCA_020627505.1 Myxococcota bacterium | reverse complement strand
GCTCGGAGCAAGGCACTGTTGCATGTACAAACATCGACTGCGGTGATGGTCATGGCGAATGTGGTCTCGACTCAGAAGACCCTGTTGATTGCACATACCAAGGCACTGTTTACGAGGCAGGCACTTCCTTTACAGCAAGTGATGACTGCAACCTTTGTACATGCCTGAATTCTGGTGTCGTGTCCTGTACGAACGTTAACTGTTCAGATGAAACAACACCTTGTGACAACAAAACATGTGAGTACTTCGGCGCTTCTTATGATGA
>JAHDGS010000076.1:4036-12876 GCA_020627505.1 Myxococcota bacterium | reverse complement strand
CGATACATTCTCACAATATTATTATGATACTGAGGGCAACGCACAGCGTGATGGATGTGATGTTTGTGAATGTAAGGCCAACGGCGAAGTTGAGTGTACGAACACAACTGAAGACGGTACTTGCAAAGAGCCGGTGACGTGCGAGCGTGCACCTGGTGACTTTGTCGACGGCGGCACGCAATGGCCTGTTGGCGACGGTTGTAATGTTTGCTTCTGCGGCGCTGATCGTGAAATCAGATGCACATCAAATGTATGTGAAAACCCTGTTGTGTGTTCTGTTGGCGACACTGATTACAATGTCGGCGACACTTATCCAAAAGGTGATGGCTGCAATGTTTGTACATGTATGGCTGATGGTTCAAGCAGCTGTACAGAAAGCACTTGTGATAATAACTGTGTCGTCAACGACGATGTTTATGCGCCAGGAGATATTTTTGATGCTGAAGATGGTTGCAATCAGTGTAACTGCAACGCGAACGGAGTCGTTCAATGTTCGAACCGCAACTGCGGCCCTGTTCGATGCCTATCACAAGGCGTCTGGTTCGACTATGGTGAGTCTCGTCCGAAAGGTGATGGGTGTAATATTTGCACATGCGCAGGAGATGGCGGCTGGGTATGCTCAAACAATACATGCGTTGATCCTGTGACTTGTACGGTAGGCAATGTAGAATATGCTGTCGGTGACGCCGTCCCGACTAACGATGCATGCCAGCAATGCGTGTGTGGTGCTGATGGAAGCGTTCAGTGTACACAGAATGATAGTTGTGGTGATGTGACATGTGAGGCTGGCGGCAACACATTCAACATCGGCAACACGATAGCAGCAAATGATGGCTGTAATACATGCACATGCACAGATACAGGCGCAGAAGATGGCGAGTTTGTTTGTACAACAACCAACTGTAATGTGACTTGTGAGTTCGGAGACGACACATATAGCGCAGGTGAAACGTTTACAAACCCCGACCTCTGTAATACTTGTACATGCTTGCCGACTGGCATTGTTGACTGCCAACCAGAGAATCTATGTGGTGGTCAGCAGTGCACATACGACGAGACAACATATGCACCTGGTCAAAGTTTCCCTGCTGGAGACGGATGTAACGTGTGTGTATGCGGCACAGATGGAAATGCAACCTGCTCTACTGCAAGCTGTGGTACGACATGTGACTACGAAGGCGACACCTTCCAAGTTGGTGCAATCTTCCCGCATGTTGATGGATGCAACCTGTGTTCGTGCTCTGCTGATGGAGACATCACTTGTACAAACAACAGCTGTACAGAGTCATGTAGCTACAACGGCGCGACCTTATCAGCAGGACAGCAAGTTCAGTCTGCAGACGGCTGCTATGATTGTACATGTACGCAACAAGGCAACATGGTCTGCAATAGCAACGGCTCATGTACTGACCTGCCAACATGTGTCTTCGCAGGACTTGAGTACTCTGTCGGCTCAACATTTGGCGCAGGCGATGGATGCAACACGTGTGAGTGCTTAGAATCAGGTATGGTTGGTTGTACGAACAACACGTGCGAATCAAGCTGTTCATACAATGGTTCAACACTCGATGTCGGCGACCGTGTCCCTGCTGGTGACGGATGTAACATCTGCACATGTGGCTCTGACGGTCAGATGGTTTGCACTAACGAGACCTGCCAACCGACATGCGAGCAAGGTGGCTCGAGTTATGACCTTGGTGAAGAGTGGACAACAAATGGTGGATGTACAGAATGCTGCTGTACTGCTGGCGGCGTCGTTTGTCAGAATAGCAACAGTGCTTCATGCAACACTGGAGGCTGTACATTCAAGGGTCAAAACTTCGATGTGGGCGACAAGTTTGCACTCGGTGATGGTTGCTACGTTTGTATGTGCCGCGCTGATGGAAATATTGTTTGTGCGAGACCACACTAAAGGCCTACAGGATCAATATAAAAAGGCTGTCTTCTGACAGCCTTTTTTTATGTTGTGCAGTTCTTGGATGCAGTGATTGATTGTTATGCAAGCGGCACTCCAAGTTATCGTGCACACAAAGAGCCCGGCTATTTATGCTTCTTCTTCTTCAGCTCACGTGCCTTACGTCGCGAACGCGCCCTGGCCTCAAGGTTCTTTAGCCGTCCAGCCTGATCTTTCTTCGCGCGTAGAATAAGGTGAATCGGCGTGCCTTCGAAGTCGAAGTGCTCCCGAAGTTGATTAATCAGGTAGCGCTTATACGAAAAATGAATGCACTTCGGGTCATTACATGCCATCAAAAATGTTGGCGGTCCGGCTTTAACTTGCGTTGAAAAATAGCCGCGAAACCGCTTATTGCGATGAACGGGTGACTGATGTTTGTTCTGTGCGTCAGCAAGCACCCGGTTGAGTTGAGACGTGGTGACTTTTCTAAAATAGTTCGAGCTATATCGCTTAATCGCCTCCAACACAGACTTCACATTCTTGCCCGTCTTAGCTGACATTACAAAGAGTGGCGCGTAATCAAGAAAAGAGATTTTAAAATCGACCTCTTCACGAATTTTATCGACATCCATCTCGTGCTCTCGTGCCAAGTCCCACTTGTTGACCACTAACAACACCGCTCGGCCCTTCTCGTGTGCAAATGCAGCGACCTTTAAATCCTGTTCGGTGACACCTTCAGCGACATCCAACAACACCACAGCAATATCTGCTCGATCAAGCGCATTAAGCGTCGAGGCAACAGCGATCTGCTCGTAGCGCGCTTCGATCTTTCTTTTCCGACGCACGCCTGCCGTATCAATGATTTGATAGTATGTCTCTCCGAACTGCACCAAAGAGTCGATGGCGTCCATTGTCGTTCCAGGTATATTCGAAACAACGGCCCGCTCCTCACCGAGTATTCGGTTCACAAAGCTTGATTTACCAACATTTGGACGTCCAATCACTGCGACGCGGATAGGCCTTTCGGCTGTTCCAATCTCAGGCTGCTTCGCAGTCTCATCTTCAGCCGAGACGTCTGCTTCATTACGTTCATCCTCGTCAACATCAAGCCAAGCCTCATAATCGGCAAGGGCTTGATCGAAGCTTTGTTGATCTCCCATATTTTGCGATAACGCATTCTCTTCTGAATCCATGTTCTCTTCGATACCAAGTTGCTCGAAGCAGGTGTCCATAATGGCGTCGAGTCCGCGTCCATGCTCAGCCGAAATTGGATACACCTCACCAAGGCCGAGCTTATAGAACTCCCCGACATATGCGTCGACAGAAATTGTGTCCGCTTTATTAGCGGCAATATAAACAGGTTTGTTCGTCTTTCGAAGAATCTGAGCAACAACTTCATCGTCTTTGTGGATACCGACCCGGATATCAACCACAAAGACCAGTGCATCAGCCTCCTCAATAGCAATCTCACATTGCGTCCGTATACCCTGGACAATAACATCGTTTGAAGAGATGTCGTACCCACCGGTGTCGACGAGTCGATATGGAATAAGGCCCCACTCACATGAACGGTATAAACGGTCTCTCGTGATACCTGGTTTGTTCTCAACGATCGCGTCACGCGTTGATGATAGCCTATTAAATAGTGTGCTTTTGCCAACGTTTGGACGACCAACGATGGCAATAATCGGTTCCCGGTTTGGCATTATGAGATATCGTCCTCGCCTGTACGTGTCGACGCAATCGGCCCACCCAAAGGTATAGAGCCGCCTGAGGTGCGATCCCCTTCGGTTTTTTGCCCCAAAGCCCTCTCCGCCTCGACATCTTCTCTTGTCTTAATCCGAATTTTAGGCGGTGTTCTATCCAGTGCCTCACCCGCCATCAACTTCGACAAATCATCGCGCTCCAGTGTCTCATATGTCAGCAGACTTTGCGCAATATTTTCTAGAAAGTTCATGTTCGACTTAAGCAGTGCTTCCGATCGCGCATACTGCTCATTCACGATGCGGCGAATTTCATCATCGATGAGTTTGGCTGTTGATTCACTCACATGATCATTCTGGTGGTATGTTTTCCCAAGAAAAACCTCGCGTTCTGCACCTGCATAACGTAGCGGCCCAAGCTCTTCTGACATCCCCCACTGACACACCATATTTCGGGCGAGCTGTGTTGCTTGCTCGATATCGTTCGAGGCACCAGTCGTATATTTGCCAAATTGTAGTTCCTCTGCAATCCGTCCCCCCATAAGAATCGCAATTCGATTCAGGGCATACTCTTTTGTATAGCTCATTCTATCAGTTGGCAGCTGCATTGTGACACCGAGGGCTCGGCCACGCGGAATGATTGTCACTTTATGGACTGGGTCAACCTCATCATCAAGCAGGATACCAACCAGCGCGTGTCCAGCTTCATGATAAGCCGTATTTTCAAGCTCGTTTTTAGACATGACCATTGAACGACGCTCCGCGCCCATCATCACCTTGTCACGCGATGTCTCGAACGCCTTCATGTCGACCGTTTTATAATTTTGTTGAGCGGCCCACAGTGCGGCCTCGTTGACAACATTGGCGATATCGGCTCCACTCATACCAGGTGTCGCGCGTGCCAACGTTGACAGATCGACGTCTTTGCCTAGGGGAACTTTGCGGGTATGCACGCCAAATATCGCCTCTCGACCTGCAACATCTGGAAGCGGCACAACAACCCGACGATCAAACCGCCCAGGGCGCATAATCGCCGGATCGAGCACATCAGGACGGTTCGTCGCCGCCATCACAATCAGACCTTCGTTCTCTTCAAAGCCATCCATCTCAACCAGAATCTGATTCAAAGTCTGCTCACGCTCGTCGTGACCACCACCCATACCAGCTCCACGATGACGTCCGACAGCATCGATCTCATCGATAAAAATAATGCACGGCGCATTTCGACCAGCCTGCTCGAACAAGTCTCGAACACGGCTTGCCCCGACGCCTACAAACATTTCTACAAAGTCAGACCCTGCAATACTGTAAAACGGTACACCAGCTTCTCCGGCCACAGCTCGCGCGAGCAAAGTCTTGCCTGTCCCTGGCTGCCCCATCAGCAACACACCTTTTGGAATCTTCCCACCCAAAACCGTGAATTTTTTCGGGTTCTTTAGGAACTCAACAATTTCTGCGAGCTCTGCCTTGCATTCATCAGCTCCGGCGACGTCCTCAAATGTTATTTTTTTCCGCTCGTTCTCATCTTGTAATTTTGCCCGGCTTTTACCAAACGACATCGCCCGGCCATTTGTTGCATTCACTTGACGTAAGAAGAAGATCATAAGCGCCACAAAAAATAAGATTGGCAACAGGTTAAGAAGCAGCATCCATGGCCCTGGCCCTTCATTTTCTGCCATCCGCCACTCTGTCCCCTTTGTGGACGCAGCATTCAGGGCATCATGCACCCGATCGTCCCAGACACCCATTGCATAAAAGGCTTCTTCGCCTTCCTTATAATGCCCATCAAAGCGCCGACCGGATGATGTTTGCTTGATGGTTAGGTCCTTAATCTCACCAGCCTCTAGTGCATCCATCAACTCGCCAAATGCAATCTCTTCTTGTCCAATATTCGCATTTGACAATTGCCAAGCAAAGATCAGTAAGAAGCCGAATACGACGTACATAATAATGGTTTTGTGGCTTTGTTTCAAAACGGCCCCTTTATTGCAATTCTTTCATATACCCTAATCACATCTCGGTAGATGGGCAAGCCTATCTCGTACAATTAGACCGACTTGATTTAGAATACCGCCCCAATGTCGATGCTCGGTAAGACATAGAGATAATATTTTTTAAGTGCGAACCAATCTGGCAGAAAAATCCCCATTGCATCGAGATCGACGTTCCCAAAATGCATATCTGCCCCCACATAAAAGCTCTCTCTAACATATCGGTAACGCCAGCCCGTCGACAGGCCAAAATGTAAGGGTTTGATGCGTGGTTGATAGAGGGCTGCATCAAGTGTCACCTGTGGTGCAAACTGCCCTGAGGCAATTCCTTTTCCAACTGCAAAAGGAATCACGGCAACCTCCCACGAAAAGACGTGCCGAGGTGTGATTGTTTTGACCAATTGACCCGCCAGCTTTAAATAAGTCATCGCAAATAGGCCTGTCGCGGGCTCTTGAATTTCATCGGTCAAAAAGACCATTCGGCCGATATTAACTGGAAGTGCAGCCTTAAGCTTGTATGCCATGCTGCTGTTTTTTGACGGAATATTGAGGGACCACGCATTCGGGATTGTTATCAAGTGCATTTGCACCCCATTGCTCTGGCGGGGTAAAAACAAATAGGCCAGCCCGAGTCGATGCGTTAGGCGACAAGGCCCATAATCTGCCCAAGCAATCTTTGTCCGAAGGTTCACAGATGGGAGCGCCGAAAAAAGACTCGCGTACGGTAACACACTCAGTGCCAACTCAGCGGGACGTCGGGTATCGAGCCCAATTCCTATTTTTTGTAAGCTTAGTTGTTTCTCACCTGGTGCGAGGACATGCCGAGAGTCGTCAAATACTTCGCCAGCCTCGCCGAAGCCAGGTTCATGTTCATTTTCTTCTAGCGTTGCGCGGGTATGGCCACCATCACATCGCCATTTTGCGTGTGCTGTATTTGCCAAGAAGCCAGTTGCGACAATGGAGATGAGACACAATGCGCGCACACTCATTCTGAGACCTCGACAGGAACCGACATTCGAGCTCCGCTTTCATCAAAACATGTCAACGTCGAGAAGTTGCATTCCCAATCATTCTTTTGGTCTCGGATTCCAACAACATCTCCCTCTGGCATCTCTCCAAATGTACGATAGAAGATATAGGTTTTATCTTCGATTTGTAGTAGTTGCTCAAATCGGTCGGCAAAGAGCCGAAAGGTGATATCGAAACGCGCAGTCCCATGAAGGGTCGGCACATCGATATCTCCAAAACTAAGGTTGCTTTTGACACCAATCAAGAAAGAGTCTGACCGCTGCTGCAAAGTGAGCGGGCCATCAATTTCTCCAAGTCTATCCCCCGTCCAGAACACACATTTTTGCGCATAGCCGAAGGCGGTCCCCCTAGAGAGCTCGCCCTGCAAAAGGGCTGTCATCTCTAAAGTACCAGTATCCATCGTAGCCTGATCTGGGTTATCTTTGTTGCCTTCACAAATGTAATCTATATCGATTCGCGCATTGTTGAACCAAGCGCCAGCAATATCACCCTCTATTTCTCTCAGCGGGCCAAAGGCGGCTTCTTCTAAAAAACCCAAGGCGGGTATAAACTTTGAGTAAATATTGGCTGCAAAAACTTGGTCCCAAATTGCCGGAAAAGCATCTGGGGTAATTAAACCAGTAGGACGGTCATAATCGTCGTGACCGATCTCAATTTCAGGCGGGTTTATTCCCGACCCGCAATGACAAAACAGGACCATACAGGAAACCAATACATATACGCAAATGGCGCAATGCGTTATTTTTGTTGATATTTGTCGATCCCTGAACATTTTGGAAATCTTGCACAATTGAAGCGAAAGGACTAGTTTGTTGTCATGAATTTTGTTTTTTTAAATTCTCGCCGACTGCTGTCCCTTTTAACAACTTGTGTCGTTGTGTCGACGGGGTGCACTGGTGAAGATGTCATTCTTGATGCTGCGGAGAATGAGCCGCCGGTGCTGACCATCACGTCTCCAGCACCAAATGCGATACTTTCTGACGGCTTTGTCACATTGCGTGGCTCCGTGACAGATAATCAAGGCCTTGAAAAACTCACGGTGAATGGCGTGCCGACACGTGTCGAAGCCGATCAATTTTCGGTGACATTGCCGCTTGAGAACCTCATCACATTCGAAACGATCGCCACAGACCGAAGTGGTAATACCACACGCGATCTGAGAAGTGTTTTGCGAGATCGTTTTACCCCGTTCGATGAAGTGAGTCTCGGCGGTGTGTTACGACTCCTACCAGAGAGCTATGACATTATACTTGTGCCACTCAAAAATGCCTTGGCGGGTCTCGATGTCACCTCAACCATTCTTGGCGTGCAAGAAGAATCAGGGCCAATCGTCAGCCAATGTTTATCGTCTTTCTCAGGAGAAGACTGCCCACTCGGTGCTAAGCTTGATATCAGCATCAGCAGTGTCGAATTTGACAGAGAGGACCTTGGCCTGTTCATTTCTCCTACCAACGGCGGGCTCGCCGTTGAAATGACGCTGAATGACTTGATTATACATGGCTTTGGTGGCGTCGGGATTGGCGGTGCCGGAACGCAACGAGACATCGTCATCAGTATGGGCCGTGCAATTATATTTGCGGAGCTTCAAATTTCGAAAGATATTGGGAGTGATTTGGTGGTCCAGACCCGTGGTCCTGTACAGGTCGAACTACCTGATGACATCACTTATGAGCCAAGCCTGGGTTGGGAGGCCGCTGATGGTATCATTGCAAGTGTTATTTCGGAGGTCATCGAGACGCAGGTTGAAAATACCGTGACCACTTCTGCCGTCGATGCGATCAAAGATGCCTTGAACGGCTTGGCGATTTCCGAATTTGTTGAGGTGATCAAAGGGACCGGCGTCGGATTCACTGTCACAGGTGGGCTTGATAAGGTGCGATTTGACGAAGCGGAATCACATGTTGGCATGTATAGTGCGATTGTGCCTGGACGTCTTTCTGAAGAGTCGGATGTCTCCAATGATACGCTTGTCAACGGCCTCACAGGCACTGGCACCTATAAAGCGAAGATCAATGCCGGCTCGACAGAAGTATTTGGTGTGCCGATCGAAAATACCATCTTCGATGATATCGGGATTGGCGAAGGTGAAGGGTATGATGGGAATGCTGGGAACTATGACCCATTCCAAAATTCTCAGAAACCACTTCAACTTGCTGTTCATGCGAACGTCCTGAACCAGATTCTGACATCACTATGGTTAGGAGAAGTGCTAAACCAAGAATT
>JAHDGS010000076.1:0-4026 GCA_020627505.1 Myxococcota bacterium | reverse complement strand
GATGTCATTAATGAGGACGATGATCTCACGGAACAACGTGAAACAGGGGAAGGAGAAGATCAAATATCTCTTAGCCCTGCCGAAATTGGTATTTCAACAGTTCTAATTAATGCAGCCCTTCCCCCTGTCATCACGAGAGATGATGAATTGGGCTTGTTCCGCGCGCATGTCGGTGGCCTGGGTGTTTCTTTTAGAAGCTATGTCACCGGCGAAGAAATCTTACGTGGCCGCGTTGCTGCCAGCGCCCCTGTCACAGTCATTTCGCTTGAAAATGGTCAGCTTTCTCTAGCACTTGATGGCACCGTTAACCTTTCTGCACTTGTCGAAGAAGTCGATGAAAACTTGATTACCCGTTCTCAAGCCGCCCTTGTTCTACAACTACTCGACAAAGAGCTCACCCGTATTTTAGGTGACTTATTGACCGAGGTGGCAGTACCGCTTGTTGCCGGCATCAAAACAGAGAATGCAACTGCACGAAGTTATGACAAGTACATTGTCATTGAAGGTGATGTTCTGGTCGATGATAGCGTTCAGCCTCGGAACTTTTTCACAGATGCACCGGTCCCATCAGACGAAACGAGGGATCAAGAGCCTGAAGAAGAAGCGGCTCAAGATGATCAATAAAATCATTCCCGCCTTGTGTTCTGATATTTCTAGGCGCTAGAATCAAAAGGCTGGGATGGGTTAGCGCTCCGGACCGTAGATTTAAGAACGGTGCCCGCTCCGATCAAGTTTGTGCATGCCCGCCTCTACAGTGGGAAGCCTTCTCTTCATCGCTTGGACACCACCTAGTTGGTCGGGTTCGGACCAACACCCACCCAGCACTTTCCCAAAAAGAATATCTGTAGCGGAGAACAGCATATACCACTCTGAAGTAATTCGTGTTCAAAAATAGCATACGGAACCATCAGGAAGTAGAATGTATCATGTTAAAGGAAGCCGCCTACCAGGAGAAAAATCACTTCCGACAATATGCGAAATCGCTGCCCTCACGAGGCCCCAGCACAAAACACGTGACGTTAATGCATCGATTGATTTCGTCGGCGAGTACAGAACTGCATATTGCTGCGTTTTTCCCAAAATTTCCTGAACCGCAATTCCAAAAGATATTCGACGCCGCAGAGACATTGGCGCATTTCTACTTGCCAACTATCATTGAAACTGAGTTGGTCTTTCGGCGATATGTCGGTCGGGACAATCTTCAACCTGGCCGATTTGATATTCCTGAAAGCATAGGCCCTAAACTTGAATTGCCCCTCACCCATGTTTTTGTGCCCGGTCTGCTCTTCTCATACAGAGGGGGGCGCCTCGGCCGCGGTGGCGGATTCTACGATCGATTTCTGTCGCGCTCCGACGCGATAACGAAAGATACACGTTTGATAGGCATATGCCACGACAATCAAATCGTTGAGACCATACCAATGGAAGCGCACGACCAGAAGGTCCAGGCACTTCTCACCGAGTCAGGCATCATGCCTGTCTTATTCTGTTAGGCATTCTGTCTGATAAGTCACTTCAACGCGAGCACCTGGCTGCGGTGTATTGCCTGGCGTAAACCAAATATTGTTGCCATCTGAACGGTACTGAAAGTCGCTGACGAGCACATTTTCACACACATCATTCTCATCAAGGATGCAGACGCTCACAAGCTCGTTGTCAGGGCGCTGGGTGAGGTAGAAGGTATCAGGAAAATCTGCTGCCAGACGACGCATCACTGGTGACCAATCATCTGAGCAGACAGTTTGCATAATCCCACCAAAGGCATCTGTGAAGTCTCGATAGCGCGGCAATAAATATGGGTCGTCTGTCTCGCGTATACAACTCCCCTCAAATACACTGGTCGCTTGGCCGACTGATACGGCGCCCACGCCAACTCGCCGACGCTCTCCGCCTTTAAGTTCAGTCAAGAAATCAACATAGAGATCAACTGGACCTTCGCTTTGATCGACTTCATCAGAAACAATCAGTACCTCAAGTGGAACATTCTGACGATAAAAACCAGCGTTTGCATCAGAGATATGAGGTTCCGACAAGAACATCCGCATGGCTTGCAGTCCACTTTCGGCACTATCCGATCGGGGACGACCTGGAGCAATATTGCTTCTTGTTGCGACGTTTACATTACATTCAAACTGTGCCTCAGCATTTGTCGAATTCTGAGTGAGTAGCCAATCATTCCCTTCGCAAGCTGTATGATGTCCTGCCATCTCGTGTGTATCGCATGTCTGGTTACCGCCGATGCCAACACAGTTCCCATCGGTCGCCAGCGTCGTTGTCACAGCCAAGTGATAGTCTAGATTTGCTAATTCTGCTCTATCGAAGAACAAGTCGAAGTTTGTCACGAGTTTAGAGATTGTCCCTTCCATAGAAGCTGAGTCATCGACAACCAATAAAATATCAACTTGCGGACGCTCTGCTTGTTCGAAGATGTCGACAATCTCACCAGCCTGAATACCTGTTGCGCTGACTGGTGCAATGAATGGTGGTGCATCTTCACCATCCTCAAACGTCGGGACAATTAATGAAGAGCTCACATCTCCAAGGTTTTCAGCTGCAGCCCGCAGTTCAATTGTATAGCTGCCACCTTCCGCAATCTGCAACGGGAAACTGCTGCCAGTAGGCAGACGCACTCTAAAGAATGCGCTATTCGGATCTTCTGGATCCATAACAGGCTCACCTATGAAAAGAGGCCTCGTGTCGAGGTTGTAGATTGTCACCTCTTTCCACCTTGAAAGACAGTCAACAACAACGTTGCCAAAATCGACTGGATTCGGCACAAGCTCAACTTCGGGAATAACTGGTGTTGCATTAAAACCGATCGAAAAAACACCGCTTCCCTCGGTCGTCTCCGTTATATTGTCCGTTGTTTGAAATGCGATTCCATTGCAACCTGAAGACAAGCCCGTTAGTGGATTTTCACATGCGAGACCGCCAAAAATACCATCTCCGCCGATTTTCTCTGGCGTATAGGAGCCGAAGTTGAAGAGTCCGAGTATTTCGCCTTCCACAGTATCAGTCGGCGCATGCTCTATGTAATAATCGGTAAAATCACCAGGTGCGACTGTTCGCCTCGGCACGGAAGCTGGGTCGATTCGCTCACCTTCTTCGTTCACAAGGTAGAATTCATGCGCAACCGTATTCGCTTCAACATCCCAAAACACACTATCAATACGGCAATTGCCTGTACCAATATTGGTAAAACGTATTGGTAAGACACGAGATTGATATACGCCGACTCGACCAAAGAGGACAACGCCATCGCGACTCGCAAAATTCTGTCCTGGCGAGGTATCTAAAATACAATCCCCAACAACCTCGCCTTCTGGTTGCCCAATTCCGCTGAGCACGACGGACGCTTCAGCGCCGTTCGCTGTTTTGAAGGTCAGCGTTGAAGCGCGCGCATCAAGAAAACTGCCTTCGACTTGTGGTTCAAAAGCGATTTCGATGGTTATCGGCGCCTGTTCAACAGGTAAGACACCATCAAAGCCGTCGAGTGTCCATGGCGGAAGTAAGCCAAAATGCTGCGCACTTGTGCCTGTTAGCGTCGCTGGACGCATATCCAAATCCTGTTGTCCACAATTGTATAGCGTCACACTACGCTTTGAAGATTGGCCGACAGCAACATCACCAAAATCAAGTCGCGCTGGCGTTGCGCACAATTTTGCTTCAAGATTGGGCTCTGGCTGAGGTTCATCATCTTCGACAGGCGGCACACCGGCATCAACCTCAGGCTCTTCCACGAGTGTATCATCGCCACAGCTACAGCCATGGCCAAGAGCAAGCAATAATATTAAAGGCAATATTCTTTTTGAGCGCATATGAAGGTCTCCTACACACGCTTTGCCATCCTGAGTATAAACACGCAAGTCCTCATGCGTCGGATGTAAAAATGCTTGGGAGGCTATTTTAATGGCGGCCCATGTGCTACTCAATAAGCATGCCGAACCTAACATTGATTTCCTTTGACTTATGTCCGTTTGTTCAACGAAGCGCGATCCTCCTCCAACACAAAAATATACGAACGAT
>JAHDGS010000075.1 GCA_020627505.1 Myxococcota bacterium | reverse complement strand
GAAAAATGTATGTTATTAACTTGAATAATGGGCCGGACACCACTCCAGGCAGACAAGGCATACAATTCTCGACAGCCCCCTGGAAGCCCCATGAACTGATGCCCCAGAATCATTGTTCGACCAGGCAGGTCTCCGTCGTACTTGTCAGCCTTCGTGATGATGATGAAATAATATATGATTCACCATCATACCCTAATAATGAGAACGTATTTCCCTCGGTCCACTCGTGTGCGTCGCCCCATATCCAGTGCTCCTCTTGATACGCCTTCTGGAAATAAATCTGTGCGTGCTTTTGCAATACGAGTCTATCATCAGGGCACACTCGCATTCGCAGCGGCAACACGTTTTCAGGATAAGCCGACTGTTCCAAAGATACCGCCCTTAAAGATGCATTTTCTACAAAAATACGAACCTTTGCCGTCATATCGAACGCATAGATTGAGAATAGCATTCGAAGCTGCTCAATTTGTCTGGAGGTCACCTCTTTCCCCAAAAGACGCTCGAGATGCAAAAGCAAGTACGACGGATATCGTGCCATCGACAAACGTAATGTGGTGAATGTAACAGTTGCGCGAAAAAGTTCTTCTGGAAGTTCGCCAGATGATTCGACGACCTCATCACCATCGAAACTGAATATTGCGATCAAGCCTGAGCGCCTAGCCGCTGATTAATAAGCTGCTTACCGCGCTCAACACCAGGTTGTAGATAGGGATTTATGTTGAGCATAAAGCCCAGATAACTCACGACATATTGCCACGTCATAATCAGCTCTCCAACACCTGCTGCACCGTCGCGGACTATTGGCAGCGACAACGTGTGCTGGCCAGCTTCTCGCACGGCCTCTGATGTCGCATCAGCCTGCATATGCAAAAGCCGCCCTGCCGATATACGGGTCAGGTGTCCTGCGGAAATACATTTTTGATAGTTTCGTATTTCTTCAGGGGTCTCATGGCCCATTGTCATAACAAATTTATCCGCAGGTCCATCACGTAAGAGTTGCCCGATACTATGCTGCGCATGCGGTCCGATTGACGTAAATAAGAGCGGCCCGACGCGATCGCCGTCATCAGTCACCTGTCCAAGACTTTCCCACCACAACTGTGTCAACCAGTCACAAAAGCCAGACCAACGGTTGCCATACGCGACAAGGACCGACAAGCGACCCGCTTTTATTTGTTCGTATATCCGTTCCGCGATATATAGCGCGCGTCCATTTGCCCTCACCTCTGCATCCACAATCGCTTGGCCGCCCGCAAACATCGATGGCATATCAATCCCCATCATATGGCCGGGAATATAGCCAACAGGACTCAACACGGAGTATCGTCCTCCCACATTCGCCGGAATATGGAATCGCCGCCAATTGTATGTTTTCGCTTTTTTGTCCAGTTTAGAGCCGACATCTGTGACGACACCAACCCACGACGGCTGTCCTTCTGCTAACAGCATATCAGCGAGTTCGATGGTTTCGAGTGTCCCACCACTCTTGGATACAATCAACACGCCTGCACCTTTTTGTACCCAGTGCACCGCCTGCGTCATCCAAAGACGGTCAAATGTGTCGAGCACAAAAATATCTGCAGAGAAAGGGTTCAACGCGTCTCGCAGCATTTCCGCCCCCTTTGACGAACCGCCAATGCCAACGACAACGAGCTGCGATGGGCAATCCGCAAGGTGTTCTCGAGATATGGCAACCTGAGTCAATGACGGAAAACCAATCGTCTTATCTTCGATCCCCTGCCGCATCCGCTCATGGGCACTCAATGTCGTGGTACTTGGTCGCCAATTGTCTATCGATAAGCTTTGCATGTTATCTTATACGACAAATGCGGCTTGCGAGCGAGGGTTCATCCTCACAATATAAATACATCACTTCAACCCCATGATGCGATGGATATACCGATGGGAACGACTGGATAAGAGGATGACTCGTTCCGCCTGCATCCTCAGCTAACATACGGTATGTCGAGACCAATGCTGGAGAAATGTTGGACACGCCCCAAGCTGTTTTAAGGGCAGACAGGTTGATTCGCTCAACATGTCCGTTCACATATACGTCCCAAACATTGGACACATCTTCGCCAAGCTGAACCCGCACACGGGCAGCGTCGACACGGCCAGGCGCCGGCATTGTCAAGATTTGGGACAAAACGTCATACGTTAACGCGGTGGGCGGCAACGTTGGCAGTTCAGCCCAAGACACATGGTAATGACCATCTTGAAACTCGTAAGATTTAAGTGGCTGCGTGCGAAGTCGACGGATGGCCTGTTCCGCTGTATGTTGAACACGCCCAGACGCATAGTCGACCGACACTAACAACTGAGGGTACCCTTCGAGGCCATCATGTGGCGGGGAAAAATATGTCGTTGCAACATCTTCTGAGTGTTCATCTAAGCGACCGGCGAAACCAAGTGGCAGCATGCCGACGCCAGGCACTATCGTGACCAGCATTTGGTGCGGCCTCGAACAAATAGGTTCTTCGCCACCTGGGCCTTCATCACAGCTATCAGGGATGGTCGGCAGCTCGATAGAAAACAGTGGTTGTATGGATAGTTTACCCTGCTCGCCAATGAACCGAGACTGCATGCTGATTCGATCTGACGGCGAGAGATAAGGCGTCAGCTCAGAAGTCGATGTGAAGCCATGAGACAGGCGTCCTTTGAAACGACGGCCAATGACGTCGGCAACAGCAGACACCGAGGCATGCTCTGAGAAATCCGACAAAACAGATAATAAGGATGGCTCTGTGAGTGGATCGAGGGTCACGGCGGCGCCAAGTGTCCACAAAAATTTCGAGGGAACGCGATGGGGCAAATGTAATGCCGCACCGACAGCATCTCCCGTCAACTGCGAACCTGCAACCTCAACCCCATCTAAAACAAATGATGCTTCATCGATTTCGATTCCATTAACACCGAGGCGATACGTCTCACCAGTTGTGGAAATATGAAGCGGCGCCCCTAAGAGCGGCGCGGCCGGGACAGCGTATCCAGTCAAACTAAAATGAACTTTTGGCTCTGGTGTCTTGACCAAGTCGGAAGCAGCAAAATCTGTTTCTAGCATGTAGGCTTGCCTATCCACGACGGCGTCTGTAGATACGTATATTTCTGTTAGCCGACGTAAAGGCCCAACCAGCGTTGTCCGCACATATCCCTCGCCTGAAACATGCAGAGCCTCAATCGTTTCTGGCGCATCAATCTTAACGACACCATGCTGAGGCTCGATCGTTTTTAAGTCCCCACTCGCATCATGCACAAGAATCGTCGGGGATAAAATACGCGCGTATGTCTCTGCATCATGAATGGCGACGATCGCTTGCGCATCATCCAAAATGGGAAAACGATACAGCTGAGTCGAACATGTGACGGCATCAACCTGTGCCACGATCTCAAAAGCACAACCATATATGTTATCACATGAAGGCACTTTCAGTCCTTCTTGGACAACACCATCAACCTGCAATTCGACATCAGCATGGCGCCAAGGGACCACGCGCCCATTTCCATCATAGAGTGCAATCTCAGGCATCATCACAGTCTCCCCCGACAAGTAACTACGCCGCTCGACATACAATTCACACCTCTGCACAAGAGGTAACACTTCTTTGCAGACTGGTTTGCCGGATTCATATAGGCATTGTCGGCCATCTGCACAGCCGATATTTGATATCGGATCACAAAGCTCTTTTGGGCGACAGAGGCCACGACGAACATCACATTTCTCATTCGACAAACAATGCGCATCACGCAAGCAGATCGTTTGCTCACAGCAACCTGTTTCAACATGACAGCTTTGTCCTGTCTCGAGCAGATTGCAGTCCGCACTTGTTTGGCAGGCGATTATCCCATCAGCACAAAAACGTATCGGCTCGACTTGCTCTTGCTCTGTCGAATCGACTGTGTCACAAGCCAGGCCTGTGCAGAGAAGAATAAGCACAAGACGCCATACATGACATGATGCCTGACGACAACTATGCATCGCCCGTCTCCAGGTTCATCAACAATGCGGCACAGCCATCTGCATAATATTTTGGTCTCGTTCCAACATGCACGAAGCCAAGTGATTCGTACAGGGCACGTGCGGCAACGTTCGCCTCTGACACTTCGAGTTCAATGCGCTGCCGCGCCCGCTGAGTGCCCGCCTTAACAAGAGCCCGAGCAACGCCTTGTCGCCGTTCTCTTTTTTTTATGGCGATCTGGTCCAAGTCATAGGCTTCATGTGTATATCGTAAAAACATCACCCCGACCAAGTCTCGTTGACGCCACACACCGAGAGATATGTTATTTGGGTTTGCCAACGCATGAGAATAAATAGCTAAGGTATAAGGTTTCAGGCCCGATGCGACAATCAAGTCACGCGCATCTTCAACATCAGCCAGAGACAGTGTACTGATGTGCATATGTTCACCTGATATAGTACGTGACGTTATGACGTTTCCGTATATCTTCGATACGCGCTTGTTGCTCTTCATAAACGACGCGCTGCATATATGTTCGCAGAAAATACTGTTCCAAGAACTCTGCTTCCGTCATCGGCATAGTCCATACAGGCTTCATATCAATGCGATGCGCACGCATCATCAGTTTTGAAACGATTTGTGATGCGGCCGAACGCTGACGTTCTCTCCAAGATGGCTTCGGCGGCATGTCAGTCATCACCATTCTTTCGAGCACCAAAGACTCAAGCACTTTCGTCACGACAGCTGGCGATAAGACATCAACGGACTGTGGGTCTTTTGACTCGTCGTCAAGTAGCATATACCAAACTCGTCGAGCAACGTCGCGCTGGGTTATCATCTGTCCATCGACGACCGCGAGCACTTTGTCAAATGAGCGCCTCTGAGATTCCGAAGACGCAGAGACACTGCACAAGACACTGCCAATGACCCACGCAAAACAAAAAACTCTCCATTCAAAACGCATTTCTCATCTTAACATGCTAAGCGCAAGCAAGCTATCTCTTACACAACCTCTTCTAAACGTTTTGCAAGTGCCAAGATGGCCTGACTTGATGCGGCGTGGCCCTCTCCGGACATGACGACAGGCGACTCGAAGAGTTGAGCGAGATCTCGCCTCGCTTTTTGCCGACCTGACTTATTAAGCTTGTCTGACTTCGTCAGAATCACTTGTAAATGCGGCCACGTCTCACTGAGATCTCGAACTAACCCTAGATCTTCTTCTTTGGGTTTTCGCCGGATATCCCACAGGAAAACAGCGACACCTGCGGCCGGCGGGTGCAGCGACACATCTGATAGCATTCGGGAGCATTTTTCGATTTCTTTCTTGGAGCGCTGCGCATAACCATACCCGGGGGTATCTATGATATATATATGATGTTTCTTTTGAGCCTCGACATCTTCTCCTGTACGCCATGTCGATTGAAAGCGAAGCAACTCAATTGTTCGACCAGGCGTACGAGATGCACGGACCAGCTTTGGCCGACCAAGCATCCGTCCGATAAAGGTCGATTTGCCAACATTGGAACGACCAAAAACCACAAATGTTGGTACAGGGTTCTCCGGTCTTATCTCTGGCCATTGCTCATGGGAGCGGTCAAAAGAAGCCGAAAGAATGACGAGGCCCTGGCGTGCTTCCATCTGTTAAGCACTTCCGTATGAGTGCAGCCCTGATGCAAACCAACCAAGATTCACACCAAGGAAGCTGGCGATGATCACGAAGAATCCGATGACGCCCACAACAGCCTGCGGCACACCGGACCACCCGAGGATATGACGCATATGTAAATACAGCGCATAAACCAACCAAATCACCAGAGCACCGGTTTCTTTTGGGTCCCATCCCCAGTATCGACCCCACGCATAATGCGCCCAGAGGGCTCCTGTCACGAGGACAACACCCACAAGAGAAAATGCAACCACAACACAATAATAACTGGCAGATTCAAGTGTCGCCGCCTTTGGCAGTCTCTTGTTCAGCTGCTTCCACGCAAATAATCGAACCATCAAAAGTAACTGTCCAAACCAAATAATGAGAAACAGCGCCATGTCCCACGGGTTCGATCGAACATGAAATCGCCATGGTGCAGGTGCACCAGCTGTTAAGCTGGCCGCCTGAGCGGTATCAAGCACAACTTCCGATGACACGAGCTGCCAGTATAACTGACATAAAATCGAACCACTTGTAAGTACAAACAATAAGATGGCACCGTATTTCAGCAGCGTCGGAAGAGTACGCTCTTTTCGACGATGAAACAAATACCCACCAACAAGGCCACAAGCGACCAGTATTGTCGCAATCATCAACCCGCCGACGCCTGGCATCGGCTGATACCATGGGGCGAACGCACCGTCGACTGAAGCTGCAGCGGGCATCCATTCACCTTCATAAGCGCCAAATAGTTTGACCCGATAGGCGCCCGATGTCAGAAGCTCCATGCCGCGACCAAGAATAAAGAACATCACCCCAGAAACGATAGAGGTTGATGCGATAAGTCCGCTCTCTGACATGCCTGATTTCTTCCTGAATAAATAGAGTAAACTAATCGCTGCAGCAAGACTCCCCGCAGCATAAGCCACGACACTTGAGATCACGTGAATCATGATCCACCAACTCTGCAAAGCTGGCACTAATGGTTTGACCGCTGCTGGCGCAGAAAGTGTCGCCAAAAAGAATGCTGTTAGCGCAAGACTCAAAGACGCTATCCCAAGAAATGGTATTCGCCATTTGATTTCACTAACGAGAAAAACCAAAACAATACCCCAACACATAAACACCATGATTTCGAATAAGTTCGACCATGGTGGGTGTTGTGTATAAACCACAAAACGGGACATCCCGGTTAAAACAGTATCTTGGGCACGTTCGACGGCTGAGAGCTCAACAAGCCCCGCTTCATGCCAACGAAATATCATGCCGATGGTCTGAGAAATGAATCCTGTTGCAACAGCAACAACACTGCCTGCTCGTACGTTCGGGTGATATTGTATCGCGATTGCGATTTGCAGAAATAAACCCATAAAATAAAGCAGACCCGCCCAATTGAACCAATAAGTACTCGATAAGATATCTCCTGCTCTATCTCGACCAACCCATACAGCTATGAGCATAACGATCGTGCATACCGCAATGGTTAATTTCATTCCTGTCGAAATACGAACATCTTGGCGCGATGTTCGGGATACCCATACTTCACTCATCTTCTTCCTCCTCAGGGAGATCGACCTCAGCGTGACCAAAGTCTGGCTTCTCACTCTTATTTACGATGGCCTCCACCCAGAGAGACCATTCATCAAACTCTTTCGCAAACGCCTCTTTGTGCCAACGTGCGGCCCCGCCGAGGGTGACCATACCCGGCTCGAGGCGGACCCAATATCTTCTTTGCGACATAAAATAAGACATATATAAACCCACAAAGAGCAGCACAAAACCGAAAAAGATAACATTGATAAACGGCGATTTCCCAACCTGAATACCGGTTGCATAAACTTTATCTAAACCACGAAATCCGACAATCGTTTCTCCGCGTCGCACTTGCTCATCAAACTTCGGATAATCTCGAAAAACTAAAAACCGTGTCCGTACACCGGCAGCATTTTTTTCTTCAACACGCAATGCTTGTCCGAGGCCCATATAGTCTTCAATGACCTCAAGCGGCACATATCCGGCACCATTCGCTAAGGTGACTTTGTCGCCGATGGCAAGGTGATAGATACTCTCCGTACTCATCTTACAGGCACGATACTTCTCGATTGATTCAATTGTGTCATCTGGTCGTTCACACAAATCAAGCATCACTTTTTGCTCACCAGAAATCGGTTGATATGAAGCTTGGTAGAACGTGTAACCTTTGTACTCTAACGGGTGATTCACTTGTATGGTTTTAGAAGCAGCTGGCAAACCACCCAGTTCAGGCTCCAGAATCACGAGATCAGACTCAAAGTCCATTGGTGCGCTATCAATAAACGTCTTCAAACGAAAGTCTTGGCATGACACGCTAAAGCCGAGGTCATGATTGTAAACGTACCCGCCCGGTCCTCTCACGCGAACATAACGGGCCTCCTCGCCTTCAGGAATCATCAACATGCCATCAATGCCATAGAATGTCGTCAGAAAGGAGGATGACATAATCACGATCAACGCAATATGAATCAAGTAAACACCTGTCCTAGAGTACCGATCTCTTTCATTAAACCAATATTGGACTTCCCCTTCTCGTTCTGTGTGAAGGAGATTCCCCTTCCGTGTAATGATTCGCTCTACCACAGACGAAATATGGCCTGAAGTCGACTTCGCAACCTTCACACGTGCGATAAAGGACAGAAATTGTTCGTGTCGTCGATTCATCTTCCGTTCAGGTTGATGGATATCAAACCATATTTTTGGGAGGCGATCGATTGAAATGGCGGCAAGCCCGATAATCAACAGAATTGTCAATGCACCAAACCACCAAGAATGGAAGACATCATGTAGTTCAAAAAACTCGAACGCGGCTGATTTCCACTGTGCTTCTGCCCATAAACTTCGATGCTCTTCGAGGGTTTTTGTTTGGTCAAAGAACATGCCCCAGAAGCAGCCTGCTGCCAAACCGAAAATAATCGCAAACGCGACCTTCAGCGAGGTAAACACGCGCCAGAATAACTCGACAACACCAACTAGAGCTTGCATAAACAGGTTCTTTGTTAGCGTTTTTTTAGATATTCACAACCCAGGATATTTATATAGGCGGTTTCAGCCTACCAGTGCCGTATCTGCATGAGGCCTTTTTCATAATCAAATGGCTGCGTATTTGGTGTTGAGGATAGATGGCATGACAGGCATAGTGCCTCTGTTTGCCTAATAAGCCCTAGTTTTTCAGCAAGCACACGATCTTTCATAATATGCTCTGCGGCATATAGCGAGCCCGAACCATGGCATGCCTCACAATCAACACTGTTTTCTTGGGCCGTGACGATGGCTTTGGGACGGTTCAGCACCTTCGACTGTGACGCATTCGCATGGCACGAACGACAGCTCACGCTCTTTCGAAAGCTTCCACTCAAAGATTGCATCGATCGTGCATGAGGCCCGCGTTGCCATTTTTGGTAGGCATCAGCATGGCATGCTTTACACCCTTCAGCCCCAATACGCTCCCCCAGCGCGTAGGTGCTGCTCCCGAACAGACATGTTACTGCCACAAATATCGCCATCATATACGAGACAACACCGATGCGTTTTTTGCAGATATGAGGGCCGATTTCATCGGCTTCCCTATTTCGAATCACACAGTCCATGATAAGTTCATAGCATGATAGCTGAATATAGGAATCCCAAACCGTATATTTTCGGTCTCACGGGTGGCATCGCAACCGGCAAATCAACTGTCGCACAGAAATTATCCAAACACTTCCCGATTGTCGATGCCGATCAAATTGCTGCTGAAGTTGTTAGGCCTGGTACGGCGGCACTCTTGGATATCGAGAAACGGTTTGGCAAAACATACATACAACCTGACGGTACGCTCGATCGACAACTGCTCGGTCAGCGTATTTTTTCTGATAAAGGTGCCCGCAATGCACTCAACCAGATCATGCACCCTCGGATTCAAGCCCTTGCTAAACAACGCTTTCATCGTTTAGCTAATCAAGGACATACAATTATTTTTTATGATATCCCCCTGTTGTTCGAGACCAACTCGGCAGCTCAGTTCGAGGCGGTTGTTGTCGTCGCGTGCACAGAAGAACAGCAACTTGAACGCCTTCAAATACGGAACAAACTTTCACGCAAAGAAGCCCTCGACCGTATTCGTGCTCAAATGCCCCTCGAAGATAAGGTAAAACGCGCGGACTATGTCATCGATAACTCCACAACGTTGGAAGAACTCGATATGCAAGTCCAACTCTTTATTAAACAAATTCAAATATATGTTCAGGATCAACTCTTAGAGTAACTTGGCTACACGCATGAAACAAGCAACTGTTCGTTAAGTAGAGGTTAAGCCTGACTAATATGGCTGCGCTAAGAGGATGCCTTCGCGCGCCGAAGTGCTCGCTCAACTGAAGCCTTAAAGGCAGGGTCGGTTGCCAGCATGTCTTGAACGACAGCACGTAAGTGGGTCCCAGCTTCTTTACTCATCCATGAGGCAAGACGTTCATCGAGAACAAAGTTGATGAGGGCTTCAGATGCGTCTTCTTCACTGACCTCTAGCAATGCATTCGTCAGTGTTTGCTCTCGCGGTTCATCAGGGTCCGTTGAATCAGATGATTGAACCGGCGCACGGCTCTTAAGCTCAAAGGTCTTTCCTGTCGATTTTGTTCTCGTGGATTTGATGTCCTTTGGAAGTCTTGGTCCACCAGATTTAATTTTCATGCGCCATCTCCAGAGCGAATACGCTCAAAGACGCCAACATCTTGAGCGTCAAGCAAAGCACGTGCATACGCGTGTGCCTCAGCATCATCAGAGGCAGCAGCAGCTTCAAGCATATCAAATGCTTCCGTTTCTTTAACCCCAAGCACAAGATATGTCTCAGCCAGATATGTTTTCAATAGGAAATCTTCCTCATTCACCGAGAGCGCTTGTTCAAATACGCGCTTCGCTTTCTGCCGATGTCCCGATGCGGTATAAGTATGTCCCAAACCAAAACGCGGCGACAGCTTGTCTGGGACCATTGCGACCAACCCTTCGTATACCCGTATCGCCCGATCATGCTGCTGTGTTTCAAGTAAGAACTGACCACATTCAAGCATCAACCTCATTTCACTATCGTCAATATCAACTAACGCTCCGTAACGTGATATCATTGTCTCCCCCTATTCAATGACCATCATTTAGCGAATATTCTGAATCGAAGCCTTCGCGGTATCATGCTTGACTTTCATCACATTTGACAATGTCGAGAATTGACGATTTTCGTCTTGCATCGCTTGCTGAATGCCTAGGAATTCTAAGTTGAAATTTTGGCTCATCTCCATCATTTGTCGGGTTTGTGCCATGGTGTCATTCACAGGGTTGCCCGTTAGCATGCCTGCACCACCACCACCTAATGATGTTGTCATTCCTGGCGCGGCACCTGGGAGATTACCCATCGAAACAACCTGGCCACCAGAAATTGGCAATGAACCTGCTGACATACCTTGCGCCGCTTGATTAACAGCTGCAGATACAACAGCTGTGCCCGGGACAAATGGTGCTGCAACGCTCAGTCCTTGGGCAACAGCCTGGGCTGCGCCACCAACGCCTCTTTGAACTCGTGATGAGAAGTCATTATTGACCGAGCGACGAGATGTCGTCGCAGATGTGTTCAAGTTGAGTGAACGACCTTGTGTCTGGTTTAGCTGGTTAATATTTGTCATGAAACGCTCTCCGTTAGTTTTCTTACAAGGATTATCGGATGATCCCTCTAAAAGTTGCTATCAACACTTATTTTTTTTCACCATCACCGCTAAGGCCTCTTTTTATTTGAACAAATTCATTAAGCAATCCTCGAACTTCATCGTACATTGCGTTCATTTTGTCCGCAGCCTGCTTATTCTTAAGGCCTTTATTCCCCTCAAGCCATGTCGAAATTTCATGTAACCTGTCATCGACGAAGTCTGTAGAAAGGTCCGCATCAACAAACGCCTCTATATGAGGAAATCCAAGAGAGCCTTTGGCGTCATCATCGATTGATGCGACACGTTTACTTTTTCTGTCTTTATTTAATAAATCTTGTACTTTAAAGTCCCCTTCCGACATTAAAACTCCTTTTTATTCACTGTAGCTTGCAAGCGATCCGATCAGCAAAGAAAAGACACCTGCAAGGACGAAAATTCCATGCCCCCCAAATACCCATTTCGAAAAAAGGACACTGGATGAGGACAACCGAACGATCACAGTGACCAACATAAGCACAAAAGCCCGGCCCAAGATTGCGTCGCACTCCCGAAATGGGTGCACCACAGGACGCTGTGATTGTCGACGAGCGGTTAGCACTTTGGGTATATGTTGACCAATCTGGATGCCCAGAAAAATATATGCAAAGGACCAATATTTATGCGTCATCCCAAGTGGCGAGAACAGCGCAGGCGAAATAAGACAGGTGATGACCCCAATAAATAGAAACCCATCCATGATTCTGAGCGAAGATATATTTCTCTGACTTGAGCTCAATATATCTTCCAGGCTCGTATTCAAGTTTTGCAACCAATTCCCTCGCGGGCGGGCGGCATGTGGTGTCACATCATGTTTCGACAAAATCCGTTGGCGAGACGTGTCGACTTCGAATTCGTTGATCCGTCTGGCTTTATGGCTGATCGTAACTTGCGGATTTTCTTGACTCACCTTCTTAGTATAGCGGCATCACCTGTGTCGGGTCCATTCAATAGCCAATTGTATGATTTTCGAGCGTTTCGGGGCTGCTCGCGTCTGACTTAGGGACTCTCCATCCAAGAATATACGATCAGGCAGCACGCCATATTCGTGCACTTTTTTCTCTCCACGCAATAAATACTCCCCTGTTGTGAGCTTCAACGCCCCACCATATTTAAGTGGGAATATGCTCTGAATGAGCCCCTTCCCAAATGTCTTTTCACCAATGATTTGGGCCCGAGCATGGACTTGTAGTGCGCCGGCGAGTATTTCTGCGGCAGATGCCGTCTCGGTATTCACAAGCACAGTCAATACATGACTGTATTCAACCCTATCACTGCGCGCGACAAGTACCTTGTCGAGGGTCTTCTCACGATGTCGAACACGAACAATCTCACCTTTCTCAAGGAACATATCGGCCAGATTCACGGCCTCATCAACAAGGCCACCTGGGTTGTCACGCACATCAAGCACCAAGTGTTTGATATTTGGATATCGCGCTAACGTCTCACGGACAAACAATGTTGTCCCATCCACAAATCGTGGGATATGTATATACAAAACACCATCAGTCACCTGTGCGACATAACCAATCGTTTCCGATGCTTGATTGAATGGTTTCCGAAGTCGAGTAGTGACGCGTTGTCCATTTCTCAAAAGGCCTACAGGAATTAAGCTCTTCGCACACAGGTCAAACATCGAAACAACCTCGACGAAGGATAAACCCTCCAGCCTAACACCACAGACTTCAACAAGAATATCACCCTGCTCCACACCCCCTGGGCGATTATTCTCATCTACTTCACGAACGATGACGCCGCGAGTTGTCGGTGCCAGCATCATCCCCAGTTGTGATAAGAAACCATCACTTTCTGAGACAAGTCTACCAAATTCATTTGGTGATAAATAAGCCGAGTAAGGGTCGAGTTTGGCGACGATTTGACTCAGCGTTTGGTCTACAAT
>JAHDGS010000004.1 GCA_020627505.1 Myxococcota bacterium | reverse complement strand
GTGAAGGCAATATTGTGACATCAGACCCACTCGACCCATGTGATCCTGACAACACAGCTGCAGCTTGTGATGCAGATGGTGATGGTTTGACGAATGGTGAAGAAGATCCAAATGGCAATGGTGTTGTTGATGATGGTGAATCAGATCCGAACAATCCAGATACCGATGGTGATGGTCTACTTGATGGGACAGAGGTCCTTGATGGTGGCACAGGTACAGATCCAACAGACCCAGATACAAATGATGATGGTATTTGTGATGGTGTGATTGATATCGAGCCAATCTGTGTTGGTGATACCGCTGATATGGATGGTGATGGCACGCCGGATGTTGTTGATGATGAGCCGATGAATCCATGTGTTCCAAACATCGATGCGGACAACTGTGATGCGGATGGTGATGGTTTGACAAATGTTGAAGAAGTGGCTGATAACACTGACCCATTCAACCCAGATACTGATGGTGATGGCGTCTCAGATGGTGAAGAAGACCTCCGTGGTTCTGATCCACTTGACCCATGTAATCCGAGTGATGATGCAGATATGTGTGATGCGGACGGTGATGGTCTTACGAATGGCGAAGAGCGTGAAGGTGGTAGTGATCCACGTGATGCGTGTTCGCCGAGTGTTGCTTTTGGTGGCTGTGACCAAGATGGTGATGGCTTGACGAATGACGAAGAAGCAGCGATTGGTACAGACCCAGAAGTGGCTGATACCGATGGTGATACCGTTGATGATGGGACAGAGGTGACAAGTGGTTGGAATCCATTAGATGGTTGCGATCCAGACACGGGTTCCCCAAGCTGTGTTGGTTGTACAATCGATAGTGATTGCGCAGACGGTCAGTTCTGTGGGAGTGATGGCACTTGCTTGGCAGGTTGTTCAAGTACCTTGGATTGTGCGGATGGAGAAGTGTGTTTGGCGGATACACGAGAGTGCTTCGATCCGAATGTACAGGGTGATTGTAGTGACCGTTGTGGTTTGAATGAGTTCTGTGGCAGTGATGGCGAGTGTCATCCAGGCTTGGAGAATGGTATTGATGATGACTTTGTCGTACTTGGTGGTAGCTTGTCAGGTTGCTCGAATGCAGGTACACCATCCGCACCATTGGCACTACTGTTGCTTGGTTTGTTTGGCATAAGACGCCGAAGAGACTAGGTCTCAGAGAGCTTAGATAAAGAACCACCCATTCGGGTGGTTTTTTTGATTATTTTTGATAGAAACTTTGACTTTAATTGGAGACGTTATATCTTAAATCGTTATTAAGATTACGGAGGATAAATAATGAAGAAACTGATAAGTGTTCTAACACTTTTGATGATGGCACTGCCTTTAAGTGCACAAACGAATTCAAGGTCGGTTGGTGCAATTAACGCTGAAACCATGCGACCCTCACTGACGAAAGAGGGTATTATTGATGTTGAGTCTGCTGACTTAGGGACAAATGGGAACTTTGATCTCGGTCTATGGTTTTGGTATGCAAACGACCCTCTTGTCATCGCTGAACGTGATGATGATAGCGTGCGTGTCAACCGTTTGGTTTCAGATCGAATTGGGACAAGCTTAACTTTTGCATATTCGATTCTTGATTGGATGCAGCTAGGCGTCGAAGTCCCACTGATTCTATGGCAAGATGGTGAGACATCAAATCTAAATTCCATCATTCCGTCGAACCAGGTCACAAACCTAACAGGTTTCGGTCTTGGCGATATTCGTGTGTTGCCGAAATTCCGGCTATTATCTGCCGAAAAATCAGGTGTTAATCTTGCCGTTCAAGCGAATTTGGTTTTCCCAAGTGCAACAACACAAGACAATTACATGGGTGGAGAGAACTTTTGGATTGAACCAGCAGTACTTTTGTCTCGTCGATATGATAGTGGTTTCCGATGGGCAGCAAATGTGGGTGCGAACTTTAGATCATCTTATCAGGTTGCGAACTTAGATATTGGTCAAAATATCGATGCACGTTTTGGTGTTGGAAAGAATTTTGGTGAGACCCAAGATTGGGGACTTGACGGTAGTATCCGTGGCTCATTCCAATTTTATCCAGACTTCTTTGATGACAATGTTAAGTATGAGAATGCTGTTGAAGCAAATGTAGGTGTCCACAAAGACTTTGATGAAAAATGGCAAGGCTTTGCCGGTGCTGGCGCAGGTTTGATTGCGGGGCCAGGTACACCTGATTGGCGTCTCTTTGCCGGTGTTAGATATTCTCCACGAGGTTGTGCTGATAGCGATAAAGATGGACTCTGTGATGCAGATGATAAGTGTCCAGAGGATGCTGAAGATCGAGACGAGTTTGAAGATGAAGATGGTTGCCCAGATACTGATAACGATGGTGATGCGATTCTTGATAAAGATGACAAATGTCCAAATGAGAAAGAAGACGTCGATGGTTTCGAAGATGAAGATGGCTGTCCTGATGTTGATAATGACCAAGATGGTATCTTAGATGTTGAAGACAAGTGTCCTGTTGTTGCAGGTGTCAAAGAGCGTGATGGTTGTCCTGTTGTTGACCGTGATGAAGACGGCATCCTTGATACAGATGATAAGTGTCCTGATGAAAAAGGTGTTCCTGCACGTGATGGTTGTCCAATCCCTGATAAAGATGGTGACGGACTTGAAGACGCTGAAGATAAGTGCCCAGAAGAAGCTGGTCCACGCATGTTCGGAGGCTGTCCTGATACAGATGGTGACGGTTTCCCTGACAACCAAGATAAGTGTCCAAAAGAAGCTGAAGTCATCAATGGTGTGAAAGATGATGATGGTTGTCCAGACAAAGGTAAGACACTGGTTGAATTGAAAGCCGATAAGATTGATATTCGCGAGTCTGTTTACTTTAAGACAGGCAAGAGTGCGATCCAATCTCGTTCATTCAACCTATTGAACCAAGTTGCAGCGATTCTGAAGGCGCATCCGGAAATACTTAAGGTTCGTATTGAAGGTCATACAGATAGCCGTGGTAAAGACAGCTATAACTTGAGGCTTTCGAAAAGCCGTGCAGCTGCTGTGATGGAATACCTGATATCAAAAGGTGTTGCAGCTGACCATCTTGTGAGTGAAGGTTATGGTGAGACACGACCAATCGCTGATAACAAGACCAAAACAGGTCGTCAGCAAAACCGTCGTGTAGACTTCTTTGTTGCCGAGCAAGTACCACAAGAGGCGAAAGTCGTTAAGTAACTAGAATAGCGACTAAAAAAGAGGCTCCCGAACGGGGGCCTTTTTTATTGTATTATAGTGAGTCAAAAAACAGTCTTATTTGATGTATTATTTAATGACTGAGATAATAGATATATGAAGGGAAAGACAGGCTATTCAATACTGTTGATCATGTTTCTATCGCTGAATGCGATGGCTGAGACATATCAAGAAAAAATGGCACGTTTGGATCCAGATCGCGATGGCTATATTGGAGAAGAAGATTTATGTCCTGATGAACCAGAAACATTGAATGGATTTGATGATACAGATGGCTGCCCTGATAAAGCAGAGTTACTTGTTTCACTCACACCAGAGAAAATTGAAATCAAAGAGCAAATTCATTTTAAACCAGGTACAAGTGTTATCGATGTGTCTTCATTTAATTTGTTGAACCAAGTCGCATCTTTAATGAAAGCCCATACTGAGATCGATATGGTTCGTATTGAAGGACACACAGATAGTCGTGGAACAAAAGCTGATAACCTAAAGCTGTCGCAAAAGAGAGCTGAAAGCTTGAGTGCTTATTTAGTGGATCAAGGTGTTGAAGCGGAGCGTCTATTGACAATTGGGTATGGCGAGAATCAACCGATCGCTTCGAACGCAACCCTAGATGGACGCACAAAAAACCGTCGGGTTGAGTTCATGGTTGAACGCATGGCCGACGGGATTCAGGTCGCGAAGAAGTAGATTAACCTTCTAGATTGCTTTTGTAGTTGATGAGATCGACAGTCTCTCCGAGTGTTGGCTCAACATCCCATATCCGTTTCTCTATTGCCTGTGCCGCTGATTTAAGCTCTTCAGTATTCAGAGATTGTCCGAGGGTATTAGAGATATCTTGACCATTCAGTGGTGTCGTTTGTCGCCGTTCTGTTTGAGCATCAGGTCTCTGTTTTTGATTGCTGACTTCTTGATTTACAAAGTCAATTGAAGAAAGTGACGACAAATAACCGGAGATAACTGCTGCTCCAGGTACAAAAAGGACAACAGGACTTTGAGACTGTAGAAAAGCTAAACTAGCTCCTAGCGCACCATTGATCGCTGCAGGCAATGCAGAGCCTAACTGCTCTAAAAGCCTTTGCATTCGTTTCTGCTGACGTGCTTGCTCTGCCTTAACAGCTGGTGCTGCAACAAGATTCTGTTTACGAGCCTGCAGGTTTTGTCGGCCTCCAAACTGTGAATCAATGAATGACGTTATTTGTCTGCGGCGTGGGTTAAATTTTGAGTGTCGGAATATGCTCATATGTATCGTCCTTTATCGATACTTACTTATCGGACACTTCATACAAATGTTTCGTCTTATCGGTTATTTGACCGAGACGTTTAGCCTGATCGACAAGCGCAAAAAAAGCGCCTGTATAGGCGCTTCGTTGAATCGATACAATTTCGATTATCGTTTCGAGAACTGGAAGTTCTTACGGGCTTTTGGCTGACCGTATTTTTTACGTTCAACAACACGTGCATCACGTGTCAGGTGACCGGCACGTTTGAGTTTTGGTCGAAGTGTACCATCGGCACGGGCCAATGCATGCGCAAGACCATGACGAACTGCGCCGGCTTGTCCCGATTGTCCGCCACCTTTGACTGTGCACCAGACATCATACTTTTCTTTTGTTTCGGTGACAGCGAGCGGTTGCTTCAAAATCATGCGAAGTGCAGGACGTGTGAAGTAATCAACAATATCTTTGTTGTTAACAGTAATTTTTCCAGAGCCGGGTTTAACCCAGACACGAGCTGTGGCCTCTTTTCGGCGTCCGGTTGCGTAAGTTTTATCAGACATAATTATTATCCTTGTCGACTATGAGATAGTCAGTGTTTGAGGTTGCTGTGCTGCATGTGGATGCGCTTCTCCACCGTAAACACGAAGTTTCTTGATCATTTGACGGCCAAGTGGACCTTTTGGAAGCATGCCCTTCACTGCATGTGTAATAATGCGATCAGGATGTTCTTGACGTTGCTTCTTAATCGGTGTGCTTCGCTCACCACCTGGATATTGTGTATATCTCCAGTAGAGTTTTGTATTTTCTTTGTTGCCGGTTAGTCTGACTTTATCGGCATTGATCACAACAACATAATCGCCACAATCGACATGTGGTGTAAATGTTGGTTTGTGTTTTCCTTTCAGGATAGTAGCGACTTTTGTCGACATGCGACCAAGAATAACGTCGGTTGCATCAACAATGTACCAGTCGCGCTTTACTTCATTCGACTTAATAGATGTCGTTTTCATAACGGCTCCTCGAGACCATTCACTCTGACGAATAAATCATCTCTAGACCATCGCGGTCTATGCGGAGAAAGCATTTTGATTTCCCTATGAAATCCGAACACTTTCCTCTGTATTGTCAGCTTCGATAAAACGAAACGAGGTTGAAGATTGATCATTTATCCGAAAAGGTCAATAGCAATCAAGAACCTCTGGAATCTTCCGCCTATTCGCGTTAATCGATAGAGAAAGAGGTCAATATGGCATTAGAAAATCATGAGATTGAAAACCTATTTAAATTGTCAAAGCTCGAATATGACGCTGATATTGTTCAAGAATTTGGCGAAAAACTGGCCCAAGTTTTGGGATATGTCGACCTCCTTTCAGAAGTGAATGTCGATGGGGTAGAGCCGCTGATGCATCCGTCTGAGTTGACATTGACCATGCGAACAGATGTGGTTGATGCTACGGCAGTTGGTCGAAAAGGAATTGAGAATTCGCCAGCATATGTTGATGGGTTCATTCGTGTGCCTAAAATTGTGGAGTAGAAGATGACAATCACAAACTTAACCATTTCATCTTGTCACACTGATTTTGCCTCAGGTGCTCGACGCCCATCAGACGTCGCACAAGAAATGATTTCTGTCATTCAACAAAAAGACGAACAACTTGGTGCCTTTTTATCGATTGATGAAAAAGATATTATGCGCCAAGCGAGTGAAGCAGATGAACGGTACGCAAATGGGACTCAACGTTCACCACTTGATGGTATACCGATTGGTCTTAAAGATAATTTTTTGCACAAAGGTCAACCGTGTCGTGCTGGTTCTAAGATTTTAGATGGCTTCGTTTCTCCGTATGACGGTGGTGCAGTACGAAAACTTAAAGAAGCAGGGGCAATTTTAACTGGGCGAATGAATTGTGATGAATTTGCAATGGGGTCATCAAATGAAAATGCAGCATACCGACCATGCGTGAATCCAATCAATGCCGAATATGTACCCGGTGGTAGTTCCGGTGGTTCAGCTGCAGGTGTTGCTGCGGGTATGGTTCTTGGTTCTTTAGGGACTGATACAGGTGGCTCAATTCGTTTGCCTGCATCGTTCTGTGGTCTTGTTGGGCTGAAACCAACATATGGTCGCGTCTCTCGATTTGGTGTTGTTGCATTTGCGTCATCACTTGATCAAGTCGGGCCGTTTGCCAAGACTGTCGATGATTGTCGTCTCTTATATAATCATCTGCAGGGGTTCGATGCACGAGATACAACCTCTCGAAATATTGACGAACCTGTGACATTCTCTGAAAAAGAAACTGGACTGAAGGGTGTCCGAGTTGGTGTACCCAAGTCCTTTGTTGAACACGATGGACTCGATGATGAGGTACGCGCCACACTCATGTATTCTTTAGATGTCTTGAAGTCACTCGGGGCTACAATTGTCGATGTCGATCTGCCACACTTGAAGTATGCTGTCGCCACCTACTATATTATTGCGACAGCAGAGGCTGCATCAAATCTCGCCCGGTATGATGGAATTCGTTACGGTCAGCGTCTTGGTGAAACGGATGGGCTTGAGGGCTTATACCGACAGACCAGAGGCCAGCTATTTGGTGATGAAGTCAAACGTCGTATTCTTCTTGGAAACTATGTATTGTCGGCTGGGTACTTCGACGCCTACTATCGGAAGGCACAAAAGGTCCGTCGTTTGCTCGCTCATGACTATGCAAAAGCCTTCGAGGAATGCGATGTGATCTTTGGACCAACATCTCCAACGCCGCCATTTAAATTAGGTGAGAAAGCTGCAGACCCTTTGGCGATGTATTTATCTGATATCTATACGGTCACGGTGAACTTGGCTGGCAACTGTGCACTGAGTTTGAACGCAGGTTTCTCAAAAGATGGTTTACCGATTGGTATGCAGCTTATTGGTGGGTTGTACCAAGAGTCAACGATTCTCAACGTGGCGCATCGATTTGAAGGCGCAGGTCTGGGTCGTCAACAACAGATCAAATCATGATTTAGCTCCGCCTTTTGTCCGATATCTCTCTTCACACGTATTGGCATAATAAAGTATCAAGGGAGAGGAATGATCAAATCATTGATTGGGCTGACTGTGATGTCTGTTCCTTCGGAAAAACTGTTGAAGTTTCATAAAGCGCCTTCACAATTTCGACAACCGATAGAAATGTCGCAAGATGGTATGTATGTTGCTCAGCAGCCGACAATAGGATTTGAAGCGGCACTTAAAATTCAGCGCATGCACGAAAAAGGAGAAGCCTCTCAACCTGGAGAATGGTATTGCAACGCAACCCAGGAACACAAAGGCACTGTCCTATTGGTCCATGGGTTAAATACCCAAGTCAAACGACTTTCGGAGTGGGCATCCTATTATAATGAGCGTGGCTATGATGTTTTTGTACCCCATCTAAAGGGCCATGCTTCAAATTATAAACTTGAAGCAGGTCTAACAGTTGAAGAAGCGCGAATTAATTCTTTTGGTGATGCCAAAGCAGATGATTGGCGCGCTGATGTGAAGCGTAGTCTTGCAATGCTTCAAGATGAAGAAGGTGAAGTCATTTTGGCAGGATACTCTATGGGCGGACTTCTTCTTTCAGATGCTGTGTCATCAGGAACTGTCGCTGAATTAGGAATTGAAAATCCTGTGATGGTTCTTTTGGCTCCGGGCATCAAGAACAAATGGAAAACCTCATTTATGGGAAGGCACCTAACGGGCTTTGAAGGGTGGATGGATGGGAAAACAGATGGGATTGTTGAGAGCACTTCTACCTATCCCGAAAACTGGGGAGAACCCGTCGCAGCAATTGAATCGTATTTCACTTTACTGGATTCTTTTCATGAGGCGCTCGATGCCGCTGCAATAGAAAGACTAAAAAGTGTGCCGACGCATATTTTTGTGGATAAAAATGATGCATTGATAAGTGCCGAAAAGATTAAGTGCATGATCAAAGACTTCGAGTATTGGGAATTGAACATGATCGAGCGTGCAGATAAGAATGGATCAACTTTTCATGATGTCCTTTCTGAAACGGTGATGGGAGAAGCATTGTGGGATGACGTTCAGTATGGCGTGTCTGATTTTCTTGACCGGCATAAAAAATAATTTTCGAAACTTTTCTTTAAACGCCAGATAGGACATTATATGGAATGCCTGATTGTTTATTCTGCAAAATCGTTCATCGAGAAATTCCGGCCGACATTGTCTGTGAATCTGAGCATGCATTGGCTTTTCGGGATATTTCACCCGTTGCGCCTACACATGTCCTTGTGATTCCTAAAAAACATATCGCGACGGCGAATGATATTTCTCCAGAAGACAAAGATGTTATTGGGGAGCTATATCTTCTCGCCCAAAAAGTTATTGAGATTGAAGGGCTTATATCATCTGGTCATCGATTGGTGATGAATGTCGGGGCAGGTGGTGGCCAATCCGTTTTTCATATTCACTTGCACGTTATTGGTGGTCGATCTTTAAGTTGGCCGCCGGGTTAAAAATTATTCAAGCCAGTAGGCGACTTGATGCACACCAATGTCAACAGTATCTTTTATCGACTGCCAGTTTCCATTTATTGAAGCTTGATGATCAATGACCTCTAAACCGTTTTTTGTTGTGGTGACGGTTTGAAAGTCACTATACGAGAATATTCTATTTTCATCAGGGATTTTATTGATGTGCATATGTGTATTCCCTTTTCGACCTTATTTGCTAAAGGCATCCGCATATACTTCGAGTAAACCAATATCTTGGTGACGTCGAAAAATTTGTTCGACCTCTCGGCTGATATCATCAAGATGTGTTGCAGGCTTACCATATAACTTCAATAGCTGAACCTCAGCATCATGCATATCGTTGGCTTCTCCGGTTGCAACAAGTGCTGCTGCGAGCCCCTCAACATTTTCACCAAGGTCTTTAAGGTCTCCGACATATTTGACGTCATGAATCACACCAAAATATACACTCTTCGGTAGAGCAATAGCCCCTTTCACGAGATTGCTTTCATTTAAGTTGGCGTAAGGCATATTCGCAATCTCATCATCGAGCAAAGATTTAAGTTCTGAAATTGGATGAACACTGTCGTCCAAATAGACACCGCCCTGAATCGATGTGAGATACATCGAGAACCATCTCAAATCGCGCCGATACTCATGAACACCGTTCTCCATATCTGACATATCCAGTTCGTTTTCGGCTGTCTTTAAGGCCTCTTTTGCGACTGTTTTTCGAATAAATTTGAGTTCTTTTTTCGCTTTCTTGAACTTAAACTGTTCGATGTCTTTTTTAAGACCTTGGAAGGTATTTGTGCCATTATCACCAAGCCATTTTTGAGATAAAAGCTGTTCAAGGATACTGCCTTTGCTTTTTTTATTGTCTTCAAGATGACGGATGACATCATCGGATAACCCCAGTTCGTTTGCGGCTTTAAGTAGTTTGTTTGAAAAGTCATACGCCCCGATGGTGTCTTCGAGTTCTTTGACACGCACTAATCCATCCTCAAAAATGCCATCGCGTTTTTTGTACAAACGATAAAGTCCTTCGAGTGCAAAGAGCGCAGGACGAAGTTGATATTTTAAATGTGTTGGGTCGAGATGCAACGTCTCTGGTGTGTTCAATAGAGACTGAACATCATCAAATAATGCCGCGAATCGTTGTTCGGCGAGGTTCCCTTTCTTGGGTTTGTCTCGTCGTGCGCCGAATAGGCAGGAAGAAATATCGAAATGATCTTCCCAGTAATTGTCCTGAGGTGTTGTATCCTCAAGTGCAGGGAAATGAAGGTTCTTGAATGCTGCCGAACTAAAAATACCAGATGTCGTCGTCATAATAATTCCAAGTCATATATTGTTGTATTGAACCTATATAGTCACGAGGTCGTATTTTGGCGTTTTGATCAGGGCATCGCACTTTAAAAGCCAACGAGAAGCCTCTCGTGGCACAAAGTATACCCATTCTTGGTGATTAAAATGGTGGGGTATTTACTGCGATATATTAAACCACAAACTGACCGAAGTCCCTGTTGCGCCACAAAAGGCACGTTGCTTCATCAAATGGCCATACTCATCTGCATTGATCACATCTTCCGACATCACATGAAATCGAAGAGATCCACTTGGACCACAACTCAAAGCTTTCACTATAGAAGTCGACTCATTGGCATTTGATATTGGAATCGCCATATCAGGCGAACGACCAAAATTCTTTTTGGAGGCGACTTTGTGGGCGAGCAATGAAGCTTTAAGGGATTGATAACGTTCTGCTTGTTCAGATGTTAGACTGTCTAGCAGTGTCGCAGCAATCACGTAGCCACCCATGGCGTCACGTGCCGAAACATGGTCGTTAGCTTCCTCTGCCGCTTTGGCCGCATACCAATACATACTCAATCGACCTTCTTCGGTGAGTAGGTCTGTTGCTAGAATGGCCTTGAAATGACTGTGAGCTTCAGCAAAATTGGATTTCTCTAACGCTGTTAGGGCACGCATCAGTGTCGCGCGAACCTCAACACCATCTCTGGGTGTTTGAAAACGAGAGCTTCTTTTTACATCATTCCAACTTTTGTCAAAATAGATCTCTGCTTCTGCGACAGTCGGTATCGTTTCCGGCTGAAGTTCAGCTCTGGCCTGGTTCATGTCGATTGCATCCTTTTGATGTAGACACGCAGGTGTTAAGAGCAATGCGAGCATTAACGGCATAAATGCGCAGCTCTTTTCCAGGAATCGATCTCTTAACATATTTATATGATAATAAATCGATAGGTGAGTCGTCACACTATACAGAAAAGTGTATCAAATAGATCCGAAATTAGAGGATATTTTGGATTAAATCGTCCTCTTGTGTCTCTGTCGCCGCAGTCCCAAGCTCTGGCTCCGAACCACACTTAAATGGTGCGACAAAGCTACCCGCACGCGGTTCATTGAGTCGTTCACCTGTTTCAGAGTCAATTCGAGCCTCACATATATTTTCTGGCCGTTTAAAACGTTTAACTTTTAGCCCTTTATGTGATTCTCGCATAAAATCCATCCAAACGGGAAGTGCTGTGCGGCCACCTTGTTCTCGCTTATGGAGTGGCATGTCACGGGTATCATAGCCAAGCCAGACAGAGGTCACAACTTCAGGACTGAAGCCGACGAACCATGTATCAAAAGAATTATTGGTTGTTCCGGTCTTTCCGGCGACAGGAAAGCCAAGACTTGATGCCTTTGCAGCCGTACCATGGGTCGCAACCTGTTTGAGCATATAGTTAATGACATATGCATCTTCGGGGGCGAGCACGCGATGGGGTGGTTTGAGCAGATCTCGATATTGTGAACGGATTCGGTCTGGTCGAGATTGCCAATAATCTTTTGGTGACCCATAGGTCTCCAAGGTATGCCCATCACGATCGCGAATTGATTTAATAAAACGAGGTTCTGGCCGAAGTCCGCCTCGGGCCCAAGTGGTATAAACATGGGTCAGTTCCCAGGGGGTCACACAACTCGAGCCAATGGCTGTGCCCATCTCTTCTTTGAGTTCAGTATGAATACCCATATGGTGTGCGAAGTTGACAACGTTTTCGATACCAACATCTTCCATTGTCTTCAAAGCTGGAACATTCATCGAATTCATCAGCGCGACGCGCGCAGGGACTTGCCCCAAATATCCTCCTGCAAAGTTCTCAGGTTTCCAACTTTGCCCAATATCTGTATCTCGAACGGTGATTGGCGTATCGAGAATCATCGTTGCAGGCGTATATTCTTTTAACGAGATCGCGGCAGAATAAACGATGGGCTTAAAAGAGGAGCCTGGTTGGCGACAAGCTTGGAACGCACGATTAAATTCACTTTCTTCAAACGCATAACCACCGATCATCGCTTCGACATAACCATTTTCTGGATTCATGGCGATGAGCGCACCTTGAACGTTGGGCACCTGGTCGAGCATAAAATAGATTTGTTGATCGCGATCATCTTGATCTATTTTTTTTGGGATACTTTTAACATACTTTGGACCATGGGCGAGGTCTTTAAGAAGGCTTCTCTCAATTGGTGTCACAAGAATCACATCTCCAACTTGAATGACGTCCGATGGTTTTTGTGGTCGTGCGCCTTCTATGTAGGCTTCAGGATCGGGGGCTCTAGCCCAGCGCATGCCAGCCATCGACAGCTGATATTTTTGTTTATGTCCTATGTCGATTGTTGCGCCACCAGATGTTTTGTCGTCAACTTGAGCGACGAGGGCAAGTAATGGTGTATCGAGTGTAATCTGTTTTTCTCCCTGCTGTTCTTTAAGCCACTTCAAAAACATAGATTGATGTGATGCTTGATTGAGCCTCGCGATTGGCCCGAAATAACCTTGTCGCTTATCGGTCCATCGAATGCCATCGATGAGTGCATCTTCCGCATATGCTTGTCGCTCAAGATCGAGTGTCGTGTGAACTTCGAGGCCACCCCGATAAAGCATATCTTCACCATAAGTGTCGTATAAATAACGCCGAACATGTTCTGTAAAATAAGGTGCCGTTTCAAGGAAGCGATTATCCCGTGCATGAACGGTTTGCTCGACACTTTTTTGTAGGGCAGCTTTTTTATCTGCTTCTGAAATAAAACCATTGCGGACCATGCGCGACAAAACAGTTTGCTGTCTTGTTCGAGCAAGTTTTGGGTTAATAAACGGTGAGTAGCGACTTGGGGCTTGGGGAAGGCCCGCGATGAGAGAGACCTCTGCAAGATTGAGCTCAGTCACATCTTTTCGAAAGTAATTTTCTGCCGCTGATGCGATACCATATGCGCCGTGACCCAGGTTCGCATGGTTCAGATAAATCCAAATAATTTCTTCTTTGGTGAGATTTTGTTCGAGCTTTTTGGCGATGATTGCTTCTTTGAGCTTTCTAAAAATGGAACGTTTTGTGGCTTCTTTAAATCCCAGTTGAGAAACAAGGAGTGAGCGTGCAACTTGTTGTGTGATGGTAGATGTGCCACCAATTCGATCGCTTTTACCAATCAGTCGATAAATAATCGCCCGGATATTTCCCACATAATCGATGCCACCATGTTCGAAGAATTTTTTGTCTTCGGTCGCGATCAAGGCCTGAATCAACTGTTTGGGAATTTGCGCATACGGAACAACACGTCTTTTTTCCGTACCAAATTCTCCAATTAGGCGCCCATCAACAGAATAAATTCTGGAGGATAGTGGTGGTCGGTAATCTTGAGCTTGCTTGAGTTCAGGCAAATCATTGTCGAAGTGATGCCACATTGCTGTGAACGCAATGATACCGCATAGCAGGCTAATTGTTCCGATAAATCCGAGAACACGCAGCAACCGCACCAACGGATTATTCCAAATATCTTGTGAGAACTTCATCCCTATTTCTCTATCAAGAAACCCAAAAGAAAAGAACCCTTAAACTGGCTTTTCACAGATAAATGTTCAACAATATCAGGTATGGTTGATGTTACGATACCTCAGTTGAATCTATCCCGGCCGCTGTGGGCGATTCTGGTTGATATTCAATCACGCCAGTTGACAGGAAAACTTCGTCTGGTTGATGGCACACGTGAGAACATGTTATATTTTGAAGAAGGGGCCGTGTGCGGGGTGAACATGTCTGAGTCAGACATTCCGTTCGGATATCTCGTTCTTAAAAATGGGCTTGTGAACTCGATTACATTTATGCAAGCCCAGCAAGAAATTGTGCTTGAAAATAAGAAGCCAGGTGCTGTCTATCAGCGATGTGCCAATTTATCTGATGACCAGCTCAATGCGTTACTCGACCTGCAAGCTTTTGAACATATGTTGTGGATATGTCGACTGCAAAATAACGAAATTGGTTTTGCGCCAGATGAGCAGCCAGCTGATGGGGCGAAACGCTCTCCTCTCAATACGAACTGGCTTGTTTGGGAGGCGCTGAGCGAAACATTTACATCAAATCTGAGAAGTCAATATGTTCATAAAAATGGGCAAGGCTATATCCGGACGATTCAAATTCACGAATCGGATCTCGAGCGATGTCCCAAAAATATTCGGCAATGGTTCGCAAAGATCGATTTTAATGAAAATTTATATGCGGCGTTGAATCATGCGCCACATATCGACGATGCCATTTTATTGCTTCGATTTTTGGAAGTGATTGGTGTGATTGTATTGGTTCCTGATTTGAAACCACTTCAAAATCATTTGGATGAGACGGTGCAAAATGACTTAGCAGATGCTCCTGCGAACACCCAGACAGCGCTTCATAGTGGTTATTCTGATGGCTCCGAGTTGAGTGAGACGCGTGAGTATATTTTAAATAAAAATGAAGAAACCCTAACTGGTGGAGCGAGCAGTGAAGATGTGACGGCGGTTGGACTTGAATTGAGGACCAATGAGGGGCTCAAGACGTCCGAACTCGGTAGTTTCATCACTGATGTTTCTTTTTCTGATGAGGCGCCGCCACCTCGATTTCGTCGTGCAATGTCGGATGGTCAAGACCGTTATGTTGGCGTGTTCGAGTCGCTGACGTATCCACCCACTTCGGTATCTTTTTCGTCAGAGCGCATTATTCTCTCGCAGAATCTGGGTGAGACTGCTAAAGCGATCAGCTATGAGCTCAACACCGCCGAATCCGATTTTTGATATTGAAGTTGTTCAAGCAGCCGCTGCAGCAGCCCTTGATAAAAAAGCTGAAAATCCAATCATTTTGTCTGTTGGTGAGCGAACATCTTATACAGACTATTTTTTGATCGTCTCGGCCTCAAATGAGAGACAAACGTCCGCGATCGCGAAGAATATCGAGACTGAGATGCGTCTATGTAATGTGATGCCACAACATATTGAGGGGGAACGTGCAAGTGCTTGGATTCTTCAGGATTATGGAGACTTTATTGTGCACGTATTTTATGCCGGTGCGCGCGATTACTATGATTTAGAAGGTTTTTGGAAAGATGCAGACCAAGTGATCGTGGATGAAGCAATTGGAGCGGCATGGCTTGAGGCGCATCGCGCTGTTGAATAATCAAACGCATGTCGATTGTCATATGTGCGATAGGGCATTTTAAGAAGAAAGATGCGCTGCTCATTCAGGCCGATGAATATCGTAGTCGCTTACGCAAGCCTTATTTAGCTGAGTTACGTTATCAACAACCCAAACATGGTGACGACCGCGATCCACAACGACTAAAGTTAGAGGGGGAGTGGCTATTGAGTGAAAGTCGTGCAACCTATCGTATTGTCCTTGATGCAGAGGGACAATCATATGACACAAATGCCTTTACCGCGATGCTTGAGAAGAGATTGTCGACCCACAAAAACATCTCGTTTCTCATTGGGGGGAGTACCGGACATCACCCAGATGTTTTAAAACAGAGTGACTTATCAATATCTCTAAGTCGGCTGACATTTCCACACCGCTTAGCATATGTCGTGTTGATGGAGCAGATATATCGTGCGCAGGCGATTAAAGATCATTCTCCCTACGCGAAATAAGATCTACCTCAAGTTTCTATAAAATGAGCCGATAATATTCATGGGGGATTTATGGTAATTAATAAAGCTTCAAATCAGTATGGCACGGTGCAGCGACCTCAGACGGATCCGATCACGAAAAAAAGTGTTGAAAATCAACCGGTTGTCGAGCAGAAGAGTCCGCTCAGAGATCAATTAGAGGCAATTGGACTTGGTCTTTTGGGGATTGGTGGTTTGATTGGCACATCATTAGGTATTGGTGGCGTACTCAAAGCAGTATCTGAACGCGAACCGCCCAGCACAGAGCAAAAAGTGAAGATCGAAATATTATCGAAGCAAATCGTTGAAGCAGAAGATTGTATCGATTTAGAAGACGCGATCGCTTCTATCGAATATGATATGGGGATTTCTGATCGTGAATTAACAGCTGAAGAACATCAAATTCTAAAAGATCTATCAAGTGCTTTTTCGCTGACTGAAGAACAACTTTCGATTAATGCAAGTGAACGAGATGGTGGTTTGTTTCTTGCCATCCATGATATCTCGGAGAAGCAATCGGAAGAGATATTAGGTTTTCTCGAACAAGTCACGAGTCAGCCTGAGTCAACCAAGTATCTAAGATTCAAATCTAATTTTAATGGCGCATCGCGTTGGTATGATTTGCGCTCAAAATAGTGTGAAATCACTAGAATCGTTTGCCTTTTCTTTAGGGATTGAATAGACATGTTTCACGTGAGGTGAACATGTCAAACGGCTCAAAACAAAATCTATTTAAGATGGCGGAACAGCAACTCGAACGTGCTTTTGACGCCATCGGTGCGGACGCAAACTTAAGAGCAATTTTGTCTCAACCTAAGAATGAAGTCATTGTGCATTTTCCAGTGCAGTTGACTTCTGGTGAAGTCAAGATGTTTAAAGGCTACCGTATTCAACATAATAACGCGCTTGGCCCATTCAAAGGTGGTATGCGCTATCACCATGATGTGCACCTGGATGAAGTAAAAGCGCTTGCGACCTGGATGACGTGGAAGTGTGCGCTCGCTGGGATTCCTTATGGTGGAGGCAAAGGTGGTATTAAGTTTTCGCCACGTGAGTATAGCGCAGAAGATCTTGAACGTATTACGCGTCGCTTTACGCATGCACTTGGTGATAACATCGGACCAGAATGGGATATTCCAGCGCCAGATATGGGGACCAATTCACAAATCATGGACTGGATGATGGACACCTACGCGAACTTGAAGTCGACCAATAACCGTCAAACTATGCGTGCAGTTGTGACAGGCAAGAGTTTGATTTGTGGTGGCTCACAAGGCCGAACGGCAGCGACGGGCCAAGGTGTTGTTCATTGCATTGAGGCTTGGGCTGAGCGCAAAGGTTTTGATCTTGATGGTGCTCGCCTGGCGATACAAGGCTACGGTAATGTTGGTTCGAATGTCGCTCGTATTATGGCTCGAAAAGGGGCCTTGGTGGTTGCTGTTGGCGATCATACGGGTTATTTTATGAACCAAGATGGTTTGAATCCGGCAGAGCTCAGCCAATGGGTACAAGTGCATCGCGGACTGAATGGTTATCCAAAAGCAGAGGCTATCTCACGTGAACAGTTCTTTGGTGTTGAGTGTGATATTATGGTGCCGGCGGCACTCGAGCTTCAAATACTTGAAGAAGAAGCCAAAAGCTTAAAATGTCAAATGGTGATTGAGGCGGCGAATGGTCCGGTCGATTTAGATGGTGAACGCGTCATTCAGGAGCGTGGTATCGACTTGATACCTGATGTTCTCGCCAATTCCGGTGGTGTGATCGTGAGTTATTACGAGTGGCTTCAAAATAAACGTAGCGAAAGTTGGTATAAAGAACGTGTTGAAGAAAAACTTGAAAGACGTATGCGTCGCATTTACGATCAAACAGTGATGAAGGCCGAAGAATTGGGCGTTGGTATGCGGACAGGTGCGTATGCGATCGCGCTAGAAAAACTCAAAAACGTGTATGGTGCACGTGGGTTGTGGCCATAGAGATAAATAGATTTTTAATGAGCTCATTGCTCTAAGGAGAAATAAGATGAAACTAGGAAAATTATTAGTATGTGGTTTGATTGCAGTCGCTTTTTCATCGGGTTGTAAACAAGCGTCTATCGATCGATGTGTTGAAACAAATGAATACGTCCAAACCTGTGGTTTAGCTGCAAACCCTGATGTTGATTCGCTAACTGATGAGGAAATGGCTCGTATTGAAGATAGCTGCGAAGACTCAGTCAATCTGTCAATTGATACTGGTTGTAAATCAGAATGTGGTGATGCGAATAAATGCACGAATAATGTTGTCAACGCAGACGATACAACATGTGAAAATGTTTCAGCTCAGCTTGCTTCTGAATGTGGTGCAGAACTTCAAGCATGTGAAACATGTCGTGGTGCAGCCTCAACTGACGGTGGCGAATAAGCGCAAAGAGTACTCTAAGCGTAAAAAAAACCGGTCTTTGACCGGTTTTTTTTATTCTATTGCAACCTTTTTGAATCTTGAAACACATAACTCCTGAACCACTCAAAAGGAGTTAATTATGAAAAATATATTTGATTTAACGATGACATTTGCCCTTTTAATCAGTTCACCGTTGTTGGTGATGACAGCCTGTGGAGGTGACGATAGTCAGTCAGATGACGATGACACATCTAATTCAGACAGCGATACGTCAAATGATTCTGACGATGATGATGGTCGTCAAGAAAGCAATGATTCAAATTCAAATGATACGACAGAGCGCCTATGTTGTATAAATGACCGCTTTTATGACTGTCGGACTGATGCAGAGCTTGATTCATGTAATTTGAATGATGGTGCAGATCGTTGTGAAAGAGATTCTTCGAAAGATAGTTTGTGTGAAGATAATTCAGGAGATTCGAGAGATGAATCATCTAATGATGAGGCTTCCGGAAATGGCGGCGTGAATGATTCCTGTCGCGATGAAGATGATTGTACAAGTGGACTTTGCCTATTTGCTGATGGTGCTGATTTTGGGTATTGCACAATTCGTTGCGATAGTTTTACTGATTGTCCGACATTCTGGGACTGCGAAGAAGTTGGAAATGGTTCGGGTAAATATTGCGTACAAGACTAAATAATTGAGTCAGACCTTCCTGTTTGATGCGGAAAAGGTTTTTTCTCTCCTATTCAAGCTCGCCAGAGGGTGATAACCAAGATATATGATTGGTTTCATTCTTCTTCTCGGCGGGCTTGTTTTTTTTCATGAGCTCGGTCATTTTGTTGTCGCCAAAGCATGTGGTGTGCGCGTACTGACCTTCTCGATTGGTTTTGGGCCACGGTTAGTTGGTTTTACGCATGGAGATACAGACTACCGTATTTCGTTGATACCCCTTGGAGGTTATGTTCGAATGTATGGCGACAATCTAGAAGAAGTTATCCCTGAGGACCAAAAGCAATACACATTCTTACATAAAGGTTACTGGCAAAAATCAGCGATTGCTTTTGCCGGTCCATTCTTCAATTTTATTCTACCCATCTTCATTTTCTTCTTTCTATTCCTCGGGACGCATCAGGTTCCCGATACAATCGTTCGGACGGCATTCCCTCAAGATCCTGCCGGTCTTGCGGGGATGAAAGCAGGCGACAAGCTCGTCGACATCGATGGGACAAAGGTGAGTTCATTCATCGATGTCCAAGAAATTGTAACAGCTTCACCCGATCAAACACTTCAGCTGACGGTCGAACGTGACGGTCAGCGTCTTGCGCTAAATGTGACACCGGAGCGTGTACTGGCGAATCCAAAACTTGGGCAAAACGCCGATGCTGGACGACTGGGGATTATGCCGAGTTTTAGGGCATCAGCTGTGTCGGTGATAAAAGATTCACCCGCATCAGCTGCACAACTCCCTGAAATAGCCATGATCGAAGGTTATCAAAACTGGGAGGCTTTTCAGAAAGCGATTCAGCAATTTTCGATTTTGATGGAGGTGGGCAACGAACTTGAGCTCCGTTTTAAGCCAATTGGTCCTAGACAACAGGAAGCCGATGTCAACGCGAAGACGGTCAACCTCGTGAAGTCACCCTTTGAAGTTGGTTTCAATTCTGACTTAGTTATGTATGGTCTCGCCGGTGTTGAGCGCGATGGTCGCTTCAATCGACTGCAGGTTCAAACCAAGTTATTGGCACAATCATTACAAAAAGATCTATCGTCAATGCTTGGTTTTGCCCCGGCCGAAGGTCGTATCCAAAATATACTTGAAAAGACCGCCGCAGAAGGGTTGGGGCTTGTTGAGGGTGATATTATTTTAGGACTTGATGGACACACCTTAATTGCTGCGAACGAACTTCGTTTTCGTTTGCAGGCTGAGACGGACAAGCCGCACTTTCTTGTATGGTTACATGAACGCGAAATTCGAATAGGCGCTTTTATGATGGGGCCGCATCCCAAATGGGGGCTCGAAGAAGTGAAGATCAGTGGACTCAGTGCGATGTCATTTTTTGCAGAAGCACCGAGTGTTGATATCGAAGTTGGCGCGATTGAGGCCTTGCGAGAAAGCTGTAATGCGACATGGAATTTATTAAAGCGAATGACAATGGACCTCGTCAAGCTGTTCACGTTCCAACAGAGCCCGAAAGCGATGGGTGGTGTTGTGATGATTTATGATCTCGCAGATAAATCTCTTAAAGCAGGCTGGGATGTTTTCATGGAACGTATGGCCTTGATTTCTGTTTCTTTAGGGCTGATCAATTTGGTTCCAGTCCCCGTTTTAGATGGTGGTCATTTACTCATGTTTTTTATCGAAGCGGTCACCCGTAAGAAACTCAGTGTCGAAACGCGTATGAAGGCGACCAAAATTGGTTTCTTCTTTCTCTTGGGACTTATGGCGCTCGCGCTCTTTAATGATGTGATGCGTTTGTTCAACTAATGGATTTTTTTGCGCGTTACAAAGATGAACTGACAGCATTTGAAATAGCGCCAGCGGTGCTTCATCAACCATGTGCCGACGTGAATGGTCATTATACCAGTGCACAAATCACCAAGCGACCGGCATGTTATGGTATTGTTTTTAATCAAGCGTTTGGGGAAGCGTTTGGTTTCGAAAATGCCGATATCTTGCTGGAGATATGTCGCGGCGAAGAGAGCCTGGGTATTGATCCTTATGCACATAATTATGGTGGGCATCAGTTTGGTCAGTGGGCAGGACAACTTGGTGATGGACGTGCGATTGAGCTTGGAGAGTTATTGGACCAAGAACACCGCGCTTACGCATTTCAACTGAAAGGAGCTGGTCGAACACCTTTTTCAAGACAGGGCGACGGACGTGCTGTTTTACGCTCCTCAATTCGAGAATACGTATGTGCTGAAGCGATGCACCATCTCGGCGTGCCGACATCACGTTCATTGGCATTATTTGGGACAGGCGATCACGTTGTTCGCGATATGTTTTATGATGGACGTCCCGAAAAAGAGCTTGGTGCAATTGTGTGCCGAGTCGCACCATCTTTCATTCGATTCGGGCATTTCGAAATCCATGCCAGACGCGGGCGAATGGATTTACTGAAAAATCTGCTTGGTTTTTGCTTTCGCCATCATTCAAAGCACTTATTCGAAGATACGCAACCCGTTGATGAACAGGCAATCGGCATATGGTTTCGTGATGTCGCCGAAAAGACCGCTGTACTGATTGCTGATTGGATGCGATTTGGATTTGTTCACGGCGTTATGAATACAGATAATATGTCGATTCATGGTCTGACCATTGATTACGGGCCATATGGTTGGTTATCGGATATGAATCCTGATTTTACGCCTAACACAACGGATCGTCAGCATCGTCGCTATCGTTACGCGGCCCAACCGGCGATCGGTTTATGGAATTTAACGCGGCTTGCTGAAGCGTTGTCTCCACTTGTTGAAAATATGCAACTTCTTAAGGATGGACTGGCTTTCTATCAAAATCATTTTAATGCCCTGACGATCAAACACATGGCGGACAAGCTTGGCTTGTCACATATTTCGCCACAGCATGAGATGTTATTCTCAATTGCTGATGGTGTGATGTCGTTAATGGCACGGTCGAAAGCCGATTTTACGTGTTTTTTTCGAGGGCTGTCTTCGCTCGAGATTGAGCGGCCCACAGCTGAACTTTTCCCTGGTTTTGTTCATCATATTAGAGAGACTGCCTATGAACAGCCATCTCAAGCGCTACTATCTGAATGGTATGACTGGTTTTGCAATTACCATGGTCTTATGATGCAGGCACAACCAGATATTCCAAACTGGTATATGCAGTTAAATGCAATCAACCCAAAGTATATTTTCCGAAATGCGTGGGCCCATGAAGTGATTAAGCAAAGCGAGTCGGGTGATGATGAAGAGTTACATGAATTGATCAATGTGTTGAAAAAACCATATGACGAGCAGCCAGAGTGGCTTTATTACGCTCAAAAATCACCTAAATGGAGCTTTGAGATGCCGGGTGTCGCATCCCTATCATGTTCCTCCTAGAATAATAACACCTCATGTCAATCGGATGAATGACCATATCCTCCCAAGCTCGTATTTGCTAATATACATTTGTACACAATTATGAGGAGATGATAATGAGAAAAGTCATAAGTCTGTGCCTGATGGCACTATTTGTCAGTGGGCAGAGCGTATACGCTGCCGATCTGATTTTAAATGGTCAAACGACAACACTATTTGGTCATCATACATACGATAATGTCAGCTTAACAAATGGTGCCAAAATTATTGTTCGTGATCATGATGGCAGTAATTTCGGAACGTTGAAAATCGAGGCAGATACAATTTTTGTTGATGCAAGTAGTACGATTGACGCATCAGAGGCAGGTTTTGAAGCGGTCCAACGTCAAGATGGGCAAGGGCCTGGTGCAGGCCAAACGTCAAATAATGGTGCCAGTGGTGGTTCACATGGTGGGCTCGGTGGAGAAGGTCACGCAGAAGATTTCAGTATGTGTGGTGCAACGATAGCACCATTAGACACATATAATAATGCTGCCGATAATGTGCCTGCAAGTATGGGATCTTCAGGGGGCTCAGGCGATTGTTGTGGACCAACACACCCTCTTGGAAGTGACCTCGGTGGTGATGGTGGTGGTGCTGTCATTTTGGCTGCGCGTCATATCGATATTCAAGGAAAAATCGTTAGTGGTGGTGGTGATGCGAATAATGTGCCGCAAACAGGAAGTGGCGATGCTGGTGGCGGCGGTGCTGGCGGTGGTATTTATATTTATGGCGACTTGTCATTTTCATGTACCGGTACACTGAGCGCAAATGGCGGCGTAGGTGCGACACATGATGATGGCGGCGGCGGCGGCGGCGGCGGCGTTATCAAACAGGCATTTGGCCAATCTTCAGGTCATACATTTTGTTCGACAGAGGTTGCGGGTGGTGATGGTAATCGGTGTGGTTTAGATGGTGCTGATGGCGTGAGCTTCACATTTATTAGTGCATTTTTGCCACCTGGTTGCGAGCTTCCACCGGTGGGATGTGATTTATCCAATCCGTTGGCTGATTGTGATAACGACGATGTTATCAATCTTGAAGATTGTGCACCTGAAGATCCGACCCGTTGGGATCGTGATGTGTGCGGCGTCTGTGGTGGCGATGGGACAAGCTGTGGTTGCCAGCTCACAGATGATGATGCGGACTGCGACAACGATGGTGTCGACAATGGAGAAGATTGTGCACCCGAAGACCCGACCCGCGCGTTCGAAGATTGCTTAGGCGTTTGTGGCGGTGCGGCGCAATTTGATTGCGCAGGTGTCTGTGAAGGACCTGCACGTCGAGACTGTGCAGGTGTGTGCAATGGAACCGCACGTGAAGATTGTTTTGGTGTATGCGGCGGAAGTGCCGAACGTGATTGTCGTGGCATTTGTGGCGGTACGGCGATGCCGGACTGTTTAGGTGTGTGCAATGGATCAGCGACGGTTGATTGCGTAGGTGAGTGTAACGGTACAGCTGAGTTTGATGAATGTGGTGTTTGTAATGGAGATGGTTCAACATGCGGCTGTCAACTTTCAGACGATACAGCTGATTGTGATGGTGATGATACCCCAAACGGGGATGATTGCGCGCCGTCAGATCCGACACGTGCGACACTCGATTGTTTAGGTGTTTGTGGTGGCAATGCAGCGCAAGATTGTAATGGCGTATGTCAAGGCACTGCGATGCGTGATTGTTTGGGTGTTTGTAATGGTGGAGCACAACGTGATTGTGCAGGCGTTTGCAATGGCACGGCTGTGATTGATGAATGTGGTGTTTGTGAAGGTGATGGCACAACATGCGAATGTTTGGTGTCAAATCCTGTACGCGACTGTGATGAAGACGGTGTACAGAATGGGGATGATTGTGCGCCAACTGATCCAAGTCGTTCTACTTTCGACTGCGCCGGAATTTGTGGTGGCACAGCTCAACCTGACTGCGAAGGCGTATGTCAAGGGATAGCTATTTTTGATTGTGCTGGTGTCTGTGGCGGAAATACATCACTAGACTGCAATGGTGTCTGTGGTGGATCGGCAAGACTTGATTGCGCCGATGTTTGCGGAGGCACAGCGGTTATTGATTGCGCAGGAATATGTGGCGGTGACGCCGTCCTTGATGAATGCGGTATCTGCGGTGGTGATGGTTCATCATGTGCGGGATGTGACCTCAGCAATAATACACTCGATTGTGATAATGATGGTTTGAATAATGGTGACGAAGCATCACTTGGTACAGATCCACAAGACCCGGACTCAGATGATGATGGCCTACAAGATGGTGTCGAAACAGATGGAGATGCAACGGTCACACCAGGTGAGACGGACCCACTCAATCCAGATACTGATGATGATGGCTACTGTGATGGCAGTTTGGCTGTGGCTGGTATTTGTCAGTCTGGAGAAGATACCAATAATAATGGTGTCGTTGAAGTTGGTGAATCCGATCCCCTCAATCCATGTGACCCTGACGACAGTGACCCAATGTGTTCTGCCGCATGTTCACTAGCGGATATGATGGCCGATTGTGATTTGGATGGACTCTCAAACGGGGCTGAAAATATGCTCGGGACCGACCCTGAAGATCCAGACACAGATGATGATGGTTTGTTAGATGGTGTTGAAGACCATAATCGTGATGGTGTGACATCAACTGATGAAACAGACCCATTAAATCCTGATACAGACGGTGATGGTCTATGTGATGGTAGTGCTGCACCTGCCTCCGGTGTGTGTTTTGGTGGCGAAGACTTAGATGATGACGGCGTCATTGAGGCTGGTGAATCCGATCCCCTCGATCCATGTGATCCGATCGCGACAGGTGCTTCATGCACGTCAACGTGCGACGTCAATAATAACAGTGCGGACTGTGATGGAGATGGCCTCGATAATGGTACCGAAGATAGTCTGAACACCGATCCCCTCGATCCTGACTCTGATGATGATGGAATTTTAGACGGAGTGGAAGATGCAAATCGCGATGGTGTGATTGGCGATGATGAAACAGACCCCACAGAACCAGATACTGATGGAGATGGTTTTTGCGATGGACCGCTCTTTGTAGATTTTGAGTGTGATGCCGGTGAAGATCAGAATGCGAACGGTCAAGTTGATGTTGGAGAATCTGATCCACTTGACCCGTGCGATCCTGTCTCAACTGCACAAGACTGTTCGGTTATATGTGATCTGAATAATGCAACTGCTGACTGTGATAATGATGGTCTCAATAATGGACTGGAAGCAATCTATGGAACAGAACCTGCGGATCCTGATACCGACAATGACGGTATTTTAGACGGCATTGAAGATACCAACAAAAATGGCCAGGCTGATGCAACAGAGACAGATGCATTGAACGCAGATACTGATGGAGATGGTCTGTGTGATGGAGACCGATTTGTTGCAAATCTGTGTGAACGCGGTGAAGATCTTGATCGAGATGGTGTTGTCGATCCATTAGAAAGTGACCCACGTGACCGTTGTGATCCAATCAGTACCTTCCCAGAATGTACACAAGTCTGTGACGTATCCAGATTATCAGAAGACTGTGATAGTGATGGCTTATCAAATGGCATTGAAGCAGAGATTGGCACCCATCCACTTGTTCCAGATAGCGATGGCGATGGTTTGCCTGACGGGCTCGAGAATCGTGACGGAGATAATGTGATCGACGAGGACGAAACAGATCCGACGAATCCAGACACGGATGGCGATGGTCTTTGTGATGGGTCAGGAACTGTTAATGGTGTTTGTGAGTCAGGTGAAGACTTAAATAATAACGGCGTCATTGATAGCGGTGTTGGCGAGAATGCCGGAGAATCTGATCCACTTGATCCATGTGACCCATTTACGAATGCTGAAGGGTGTGAAGATCCAGTCGAACCACCACCTGAAGGATGTAGCGTCGAAGATGATGATGCGGACTGTGATGGCGATGGTATTTCGAATGGTGTTGAGCGTGAACGCGGTACAAACCCACGGAATAGAGATTCTGATGGTGATGGCCTTGATGATAATGTCGAAGATCCAAATTTGAATGGCGTCCTTGACGCAGGTGAAAGCAATCCGCTTGATCCATGTGATCCAGATAGCAGCGCAGATGTTTGTGATGCAGGTAAGAACTATCTTGTCATCGGAGGAGGCTGTGCCGACTGTAACCAATCAAATACATTCAGCTTTGTACTTGGGCTAATACCACTTGCGTGGATGCGTCGAAGACGACGTCCTTAGCCTTGACTTAGGGGGCAGGTACGGTCGACAAGAAACGTGCCAGTTAGATTTGTCTGCTGTACTCATTTTAAGTGTCCCTTAGCCAATGAATATTCAAAGCCCGTCTTTCTGGCGGGCTTTGTCTTAATATGAGTCGTTCATAAACCGAATCTTTGACGTATATCATCGGCGGTTCGTATAATCATCGAAGAGGTACATATGAAAAAGTATTTGGTTTCTGGTTTTATTTTGACATTGCTTGGGCTGATTTCAGCGTGTGGTTCTGAGGGCATCAATGATAATATTTCGGGGCAATCAACATCAGTCGAGCAGTTAGAAGATTCATTTTTTGCTGTTGAAGAGACCGATAGCCAGGCAGGCTATTTATTTTTTGGGGCGACCGATGTTGATAGTGCGTCCGAATACCGAGTCTATTTAACAAGCGCTGATTTTGAGTTCTCGGACATGGGTGAGTTTTTAGTTCAACGAGTTGGTTTAAATGATGTGTCTGGTGTCTTTGTTCCATTCGATGATTCGACGTCTCGTGTATGTTTATACGCTTCAGCATGTGTTGACGGATTTGAAGGCGATATTTCATGTCTTGATATTCAAGGTGCTGAAGGCTCGCAATCAGGCCCGCTATCAAAAGGGCTCGGTTATGTTGATTTCGCTGATAGCCTCGATGGGTGTACATTTGATATCGTTCTATCCAATCTTTAGGGGTGACTGAATAAACCATTGATATAGCCTGTGTCGTTCAGGCTATTTTTAATTAAAAGATCCAGCCAAAATACGAATACGGTTCTATGCATAATCGAATAATAATTAATTAAATAAAATATAGGAGTCTCAATGTCCCTCAAAGATATATTAGAAGTCGGCTATAAGCCGAAACAGCGTGGTTTTGCATTGAATTTGCTTCAGAAAGCAGGTTTCGAGGTCAATCAAGTTAAGTTATCTAAAGTTCAAAAAGATATGTTCGAGCAGAGCATCGAAGTCAAAAATACTTTATGCGAACAATATGATGTCAATCCAGACCCATCTCCTGCCGACTTCTTTCTCGGCTCAGAAGAACCAATATTGAATAATGACTTCTATGAAATCAAACTTGAAGGCGAGACCAAAGCGTTTGTTAATCTAGCAGTCATCGATATGATGTTTAACCAAGGACCAGGTGTCGTAACTGTTTATGATGTAGAGGGACATATCGCCCTTCAACAGCCTGTCTACCAGCATGCGTCAAGGATTGTTTAGTCGCTGATATCGCCAGTAACTGATGTACTCGATATTCCCCTCGGTTCCGGTAATCGGCGAGGGGATTGCTTCGATAAGTTGCAGGCTTTCGTCACCTAATGCAGTAAAAACCCGATCGCGGATGTTTTTTCTTAGGCTGTCATCTCGAATGATACCACCTTTACCGACTTCATGACGTTCCGCCTCAAATTGTGGTTTGATCAATAAGACGAGTTCCGTCTCATCGGCAAGATGTTTTAAGACGGCCGGTATGACACGTGTCAGCGAGATAAAACTCACATCACATACCACACGGGTTGGCTGCTCGGAAAGGGTGCCGATAGGCATGTGTACGATGTGTGTTTTTTCGAGATTAACCACCTGTGGATGGGTTCTGAGTGACCAATGTAATTGGTTATGTCCAACGTCGACGGCAAAAACTTTCTGGGCGCCATACTTAAGAAGGACATCGGTAAAGCCACCTGTACATGCACCAATATCAAGGCAGATATGATTGTTGACCTCAAAAGGCCATTGTTCAATAGCGCCACGTAGTTTGAGACCTGCGCGTGAGACATCTGGAAAAGCAGAACCTTTAACACGTATATGAGCATCGGCTTTCACCTGCGTACCAGGTTTATCAACCCGCATATCATTGACGACAACCAATCCCGCCATGACATGTGCTTTCGCTTTGGTTCTTGATTCGACGAGGCCGCGATCAACTAGAAGTTGGTCGATGCGCTGCTTTTTAGGACGTTCGGATTTTGACATTTTTACGTGAATAAATTGGTTGTGTTGATCGTATGGGATATGATGAAGATCGCAATAGGGGGATTCATGTCTGAGATTCATTTTAAAAAAGAACATTCATTTGGCAAAGAAAAAGCCCGTGAAATCATTCAAGAATATGCTGATAAGTACGGCGAACAGCTCAAGAAATTCAAAATAGAGTTTCAATGGGATGGCGACACGATCAACCTATCTGGACCAGCAAAAGGCACAATTGAGGTACGCGAAGAAAATGTTGAGGTCAGCGTCAAACTTGGCTTGGCGGCGCGCATGCTCAAAGGTCGTATTGAAGAAGGCATGAAAAGTGGTATTGAGAAAGTGATGAAAGACTACGCTTAACATTATTTGACCACTTTTTGGTCGCCGATCGACTTTACAAATCCCGCTCGCATACGTCATGATGACGCATGAGCTCATATCAATTTGAAGACTTAGCTACGAAATCGCTCAAAGAGTTGTCGGAGATACATGCCAATAGTGCTGCACCGACATGGGATAGTATCAAGGGTTGGGAGTTTCGCGGTTACAATCGTTTGCCTGCTTTAGCGCACGGTATTATGTGGATGTTATCCAACATTCGTTTCATCAAAGTATTTTATGAAGATCAAGATTTAGGTGGACAACGGAGTGGGGTTAACCTGCAAGTCACGCGAGGCGGCTTGAAAGATCCATGGGTTTGTCGACCAGGACCGGGTGGTGTTGGCGTCGGAAAAGTAGGCTATTACCAAGTCCGCGATCCAGGAGAGGTAGGTGCGAAAGATTATTGTGCCCATGGATTATTTATTGATTATGATCCTGAACGGAATACCCTACTCACAGGTAAGGGCTTGAAGGACTTCTTGGTTCAACCAGACCCAAATAATCCAGATGTCCTTCTTGGCCAAGCATTCATGACAGGACTTCCAATTAAACAGTCACCAACATACTTTATTTTGGAACGTTTCCAGCCATATAACCATCGATAGTGGGCTGACTAGAGTTGAATATATGACAATCCTTCCCATCACAACGAAGTTTGAGCTTCGCTCAGAAATTTCTGAAGCACAACAATTGTTTTTAGAAACATATGGCTTTTTGCATTTCGAAAACGTGTTGTCGAAAACTGAAGTCGACACAATCTTATCTGAAGTCGATCGTGTCGAACAAGAACTACTTGACTCAAAACGTGATCGAATTAACGGCGTCCCGGTATATAGAGGATTACGAGAAGATGGTCGTGAAGCACTATTCCGTATTCCATTCACAACAATGTTGTCTGAGGAGATCAAGAACATCGTTGTGCACGAGCGCTTTCAAGTTCTTTTGCCTTTGGTTGCTGAAGATGCTCGAATTGGGCACGATGAGAAAGATGGTGTCGTCATCAATCGATACGCGAACGAAAAAGGGGCGGGCCGCCCGCGCCTTGGTTGGCACACAGATGCATTGCGATGTCTATTCTATGGCCGAATGCCGCAGCCTATGTTGAACTTCGGTTTTCATTTAACGGATTGTCCAAAAGAACAAGGTGGTTTGCGATTAATACCGGGTACGCACAAGCAGGCATTCAAAGACTTTTTCTTTTATAAGCCTTACTTTATTTCACACTCGACAGATCCAGATGAGATCGCAGTTGAAACGAAGGCTGGCGATCTAACTGTTCACGATGGTCGCTTGTGGCACCGGGTTGAGCGTTCGACATTTAAAGGAGAATCGAGTGTTCGCCGTTCGATGTTCTTGCCCTTACAATCAGGGCCGCGGGAGCCGAAGAATGAGCATAGTACGACGCCTCAATATCATTATCTATCACTACTCCAATTTGGTGTTCGTCGGGCGATGCAAAGATTACGGCTACGTACATCATCTGCCATTAGATGATACCTCTATTCCTTCGCCTGAAAACGTCTCTTCAGTCGATGACATTATGCATCTTCTGTTGTTTGGTATTCAATGTAAGTCAAGGCGCTTATGCGAACGATGTGTCGGCCTGTGCGGCACATATCAAAACAGTGATCGAGGCCAATCGACAAAGAAACGAAAAAATTCATATTGATATAGAGCAAGGTGACATCGAATTACGTGTTCAAGTTGGGGGAGAAGAGTATCAAAAAAAACTTTCTCCGAGTGATGGTTCGTGTAGAGCGCGAGAGTTGGCTTTCAGGCATTGGCTTGTCCGAACACGTCGACAACTTCACACAACAGGTGAGATGAAAATTGCGACAAAAAAAGAAATCACAATTAAACAGAAGAAAATGCCCCAAAAAAGAGGTGGTTGTCCGCTTGGGAGAACGGGAGAAAGCTGTCTCAATTCATCTTTATCTTTCTATCGGCTGAAGGTTGGTGGTGGCGGAACACTTGGTTTTGACACACCGACGTATATGATTTCAGGAGAATGGGGTGTGTTTCCTCAAGGACATAAGCGGGTGCATATTGGGATGGCCACGGGGCTACAATTTCAACTCAATCCACAAATACAACTCGGTGGCGATGAGATCAGGCGTTGGATGGCGACAGCGCATCTTGCTATTTTGCTCAATTTTTCAATGTTTAAAGCTTACGACACGATCATTTCACTTTCGCCGCGTGCGGGGTTGGCACAAACGGCCGGCTTAAATTTGGCCGTTTCACAAACGAGTCAAGGCTTTCTTTTCCAGGTAGACGCAGAGATGATGTGGCGTATATCTCATAGGATAGGAATTGGGATCTTATTCGGCTTACCCGTGCCTCCTGAAGAAATTATAGCAAATCAAGTGACTTATGGCCCCGAGCAAGGACATTTGATCGGGTTTGTTTCACTTATTTTTTAAGTGTTCACAAATTATCGAATGTCACGACAAGTATATATAGTAGTCCACGAACGACATGAAAGCAGGTGAGACCAATCCGAAGGCGTTCAAAGCGCATACGCTCCGAGAGGCATATCGCAGTTACGCGAAGCCCTTGTCTGCATACATTTGTTTTCATGTGCGTTCGGCAGATGATGGAGAAGAATTGCTCCATGAGGTATTTATAGTGGCATCAAAAAGATTTGATACATGGGATCCCAACAAGCCAATTCAGCCTTGGCTATATGGCATTGCACATAATCTTGTGATGAATCATGTCCGTAAGCGGCAGCGTCGGCAAACGTATGCATCAGATGAACTCGAGCAGCGAATCGATCCCAATAGCCAAACACATGATGCTGAAAAAAATCTTGTTCGAGTTGTTCTGAATCAGCTTGATGAAATGTATCGAGAATTGTTATGGCTATCGGATGTACAGGGGTTCTCTGCGCGCGAGATTGCTGAAATGACTGAAACTTCACAAAATACAATCAGTAGCCGAATTCGAACGAGCCGAATTAAGTTTAGAGAAATTTATGAACGTTTGGTCGCTGAGTCGATGACAGGGAGGTTGTATGAGTAACCGACCCATATTGGAAGGCCGAGATGATATCCGAAAAGGGTTAGAGGCAGATTATGCACGTCTAGACCTTGCCAAAATTGAAAGTCGCCTCGCAGGAATCTTCGATGTGCCCCAGGCATCGGCCATAGATATCTCTCAGGCATCTTCATCCCCCATACAGACAGTCACAGCTTGGATCTCGAAAACATCGACGATAACACTTGCGGGTGTTGTCGCGCTCTCAGGCATATGTATTGGCGTTGCCGGCGGATGGTGGCTACACGCTCATCAAAACAGCACTCAAGATAAGCGCACAGCTGTTGATCGTGTTGTTGTCCTGCAAGAGAAAGATAAGGGAGATCCATCGATTGTTATGCATATTGAGGATGATCTTCAAGAAGATACAGTTGATGGCGACTTGAAAAATAATACAGATGTCACGTCAACTGCTAAAGAGCAACGTACCAAACAAAAAGATACGAAGCACAAGAGAAGAGAATCCAGAAAGCGTCGTTTTGGTGACAAGAAAGAGAAAGCTGAACGTGTTGAATCAGATATTCCAATATCATCGTCTGCGCAGTTGAGTGAACCCAATCAAGAAGATGGGATTTCTTTATTTGATAGAGGCGCGTTACTCTTTAGCAAGAAGCAGTATGCTCAAGCTGAACTTCTATTTTTGGAATACCGATCAACATATGAACGTGGCCCGCTTTATAAAGAGGCGTTGGTATATCTATTTGATATTGCTTTGCATCGTCAATTTTCGAAGGATATTATAAGTTATGGTTTATTGCTTCTAAAAGCAGAACAATCTGGTCGTCGACAACAGCATATCGTATTAGAAGTTTTGAAAGCAGCTTCTCGTGTTGAGCAGTGTCTTGAAATCATGCAACGTCTCAACAAGGTCGGTGTGTCCTTTGCGAAAAAAGGCCATGCATGTGAACATGTATCTCAGGATGCGATATAAATTATACATAATTATTGCTGCTTCATGTTTTTTGGTCGGCGCTCAGTCAGACTGCAAGCGTACGACCAATGTTGGTTACAACCCTGTCGAAGATGATATGGAAGACGATGATAATATAACTGATTGTTCTGAGTCAGTTGTTTGTCCTGATGGGACTGAAGTGATCGGGCAAGGCTCAAGTTGTGTATTCGATTGTTCTGCCCATTGTCTAGATCCAACATGTGAACCTGGTCAAATGTTGAATGATGAGGATAGCGACGGGTGTGGTGAAACATGTGTGTATGTTATTGAACAAGAATTATTATGTACTGAGACAGGTGGCACTTGGTATCTTGCAGGAGATTCATGTGGGCATTGGAGCTGCGGCTTACCCCCTCTATGTGAGGCTGAGATCCCAGGCTGTAATTGTGGATTTGGCAATGTATTTGACGAATTTGCAGGCTGTCTAGAAGATTTTAATTGTTTTGGGGTATGCCCAGAAGATGTATGGATATGCCCTGATGACACTGAGATTTCACGAACTGGCGAGGATTGTATATTTGATTGTACTGGTTTTTGTGGTGATTTAGATTGTCCGTTTGGTGTACTCCCTGATTATGACGGAGATCAATGTCCAGCTGGCTGCGCAGATTCCGCCGAACATTTCTTGTGTTTGACGACAAGTGGCTTTTGGATGGAGCTCGCCAATGAATCTTTTGAGATTCATTGTGGCGAGTTAAGGGTGATTCCTGGCCGAGAAAAAGATAATTTACCGCTCAATCCAATACCCACATGCCAATGTCCACTCGATCACTTTTTTGAGTCATCACTTGGCTGTATTTCTGATCCAAACTGCCTATGAGTCGAAAGATTTGTATATGAATACCACTGCGGAGAATTTCGTTTGATAGCTGGTCGAGAAGAGGCACTAATGTCGGTTAGTGCCTGTCAATGCATGTCGATGTCGCGACATACGTGTTTTCTCTTCTTGGGGTATACGATTATGTATTTGGCGGGTAATTACACTTTTTTTGAATAGACTGTCTACACAGGTTACAGTGAACTGTGGAGGTTTTATGTTCATTCATCGCTTGTTACCATTTTTGCTATTCATAACCTGTACCTCATCGGTATTCGCCCAAGAAGATCCGATGGCACCTGATGATGACTTAAGTGCCTTACTTGACGATACCTCCGTCTCTGAAGAAGAGCCGCAAATAAACCCATCTGATGCTGATGTACCCGTAGATGGTAGTGATGATGAAATACAAGAAATAGCTGAAGCGCCAGAGGATGGTCTTAGAGTTGGTTTGTCGGTTGGTTCTTTATATGGTCTCAGCCTTCAAATACCACTCGAGGACAACGCCTTTAAAACACAGCTCGGATGGTACCCAGGCGGTATTGGTGGTTACAGTACCCTGATTTTTGGAGATGGCAACAATGAAGAATCTCGACTGCACTTTGGCGTGGGATTGAATTATGCCCTCGGCATTGATGGTTTGGGGGATGATATCAATATTTGGGCGCTGGGTCTCATCGATCCTTATAGTGACTCGACTTTTTCGGCTGCTGTACATGTCGACATTGGCGTTGATTTGCCGCTATCTGACACTCTCAGCTTGACTGCTGACATTTATCCAGGGTTGATTGTATTTCCGACCATTGCACTTCAATGGCCGGTTCAAGTCGGTTTAGATATGCGATTTTAGTGATATTTTTTAAGCCAAAAAAGTCTTTTAAAACATATGTGTAGCAAATGACTTTATTGGACGGAAAATGAACATAAAAACGAATAAAAATCAGGTTGTTAAAGATCGGTCGTTGTGGTTGAAACCAACAGACGCTGACCACCAACTTGCACAATCAATCCGTCCGAATGGAGATCTGTTCTTAAAAGATGCGATCGCGGTCGCCAAAGACTTTCAAATTTGCCAACCGTTTACGAAAGCACAAATCGATGATGCCAAGCGGGCTGCGACATCCATTGATATTGTCGACAATAAACTCACGGATTTGAGACACTTGCCTTTTGTGACAATGGACAATGATACAACGACTGAAATCGATCAAGCGTTTTATATCGAACGAACAAAAGAGAATGGTTTTAAAGTGTATTATGCGATCGCAGCTGTTGCTGACTACATTAAACCTGGGGATCTTGTTCACACGGAGGCGACAAAGCGTGGCGCCTCATACTATTTACCAGGTTTTAGTGTATCGATGCTCCCAGCGCCATTGAGTGAAGGGGTTTGTTCGTTGAATCCCAATGAGCCACGACGTGCCTATGTCACTGTCATGGAGTTGAACGCAGATGGAGAGCTTATTGATTCGACCATCGAACATGCAGTGATCGAAAGTCAGGCAAAGCTGACATATAAACAAGTTGACGCGCATCTCACCAATTCACCGGACGCTGCTCTGAATGACCAGACTTTTGCTGATAGTTTACAAAACCTGCGTGGCTTCGGATTACTTCGAGAATATCAACGAGAACTTGGCGGGGTTGAATTTTATGATCGTAGACGCACTGAATATAAATCGGATGCCTCTTCTTACTCGATCTCAAAGTCAAATCGTGGTGAAGTGCGAACCGAAGACTATAATGCTGAGTTATCGATTCTCTCTAATTTTGCGGCAGGACGCTTTCTACAAAAACATGGTGTCGATGGCATCTATCGTGTGCAGCCAGCTATTTCTGAAGAAGAAGAAGAAGAGATTAAGAATGAAGTCAACGCATATTTGAAGAAGTCTAAGGTACCATCTCGGTTTCAAATGGGACCATCCGAATCGATTGCAAACTTTTTAGAGCGCACACGCGATGAGTTGTTCGATCGGCACCGAGAAAAAACGCAACGGATTTTATCCTCACGTCATGGAAAATCTTACTATTGGCACGCGCCTTTGAAACACGCCATGTTGAACTTACAGGGCTATCTACGAGAAAGTGCGCCGATTCGTTCAATTGTCGAAGTCGAAAATCAAAGAAAGATTTCAGAGGTGATATATAATACCCCAGTTGATGAGCAAAGCGCCTATGATGGAGATATCGAACGCTTCATCGATATCGCAAACACCTCGCGACAAAAGCAGAAAAAAATATCGCGTGAGATGCGATCGAAACTCAAAGAATATTTTGAGTAAAAAAAAGTCAGCTCCCCAAGGGGAGCCGACAAAGAAGGGGGAAGAATAGACCCGTAGGTCTACAGACGTATTATACGATTAATTTTAGTTTGAAAAGACCTTTATCAAAAAAATGCATATTTTTTTGATCGAGCTATTCTGAAATGACTTCATCGGTATAAGTCACTGTAATTCTTCCATAATCTAAGCCACCACGTTGATCTCGAACAACGACAACGAGGGATTCTGTATCCCCAGGCTCGGCGTCTTCTCTGAGCAACCATGTGAAATCAAGATTTCCATCAAATTGAGGCGCCATTAAATCTGACTCAGGTGACCCACCTGAAACATACAAACTTGCTGCAAAGTCTTCAAATCGATTGACGATCGATAGTTGGTTCGTGTTCGGATCAAATGTAAAAGTCTGATAGTTTTCGATCGCGCCATCTGCAAAGACGGGCCTTAAAATAATCGTCTCACCGCGAGCGGCTTCAATCGAGGCCGTGCGCGGTAGTGTTGCTGTTTCTGCTTGAAAGACAGGTTGCTCATTTTTTTCTTCAAAGCTCTTTTCACGGGGATCATCTTCTTCTTCAAGTTGCTCAAAACCGATCAGTTGTGGGTTTTGATTTTGAACACGTGGATACAAGCACGTCGTTTCACCTTCTTCGATTGTGCTTCTGTCCGTCGGTACATCACAGAATTGGCCGTTGGGAAAGACCAAATTGATCACACTTTGTGCACCATCAAGCTGGGTTTCAAGAATTGAGCGTAATAAAAAGTTATCTGTATCAACAGCAATCGGAATGAGTTTACGAGCGAGTTCTGATGTCACTTCTTCTTGGGTATTATTTTCGATCCGAAGTGATAGGTTTGCGTATGACTGCAATAGAACATCGAGGTAATCGACAGGTTCAAGTGTCAGCCCATCTTGTGTCGTATCGTAGATCGTGTCGATGACGTGTCGGTCAAAGAAGAGCTCAAATGACAAGTCCGGTATCTCGCCAAGCTGATCGTCAATCACCGGGCGTTTGATTTGAAAAATTCGAGGTGCAAAAAATGCTTCAAGTCCTTCTTGATTCTCTGGTTGAGGCTCAAAATCGGCGAGTAGATCTCCGTAATCAAATTCCTCGCAGACCCGTCCATTGCTAGTCGGACACATCTGGGTCGTGAGTTTAATATCACCCTCTCGGGGGTCAAATGCGATGACTTCAACTTGGGCTGATGATTCTTCAAAAAAGTTTAAAACGGGGACGCCTTCAATATCAAGACGGTTTGAGTAGTGCGTAAAAGAAGTCAGAATCTCTGGTGGTTCAACCTTGACGCCCAGAATACGTAAATCTTTGATTTCTTCAGGTTTATCGAAGTCCATACAACCATTCAGTAGAATACTTGAAATGGCCAATAAGATGATATTGAAATATTTCATTAGAATGCTCCCTGAATACCGAAGTTTGGAATAATTGGTAGACTCTGAATAAAGCCACGTTGTCGAAAACGAAAGTCATTTTGGCTTTGTTCTGCATTGGCGCGATTATATACATTGAGTAGATCTAAATAGGGTGTAATCGAAAATGTGTCATATGTGATCGTGCGTTCGACGCGAATATCAAGTTGATGAAAGTTAATCAGTCGTTGACTATTAACAGGTAAGAACGTCGCCTGAAAGTCTGTTGTATCGAGGTTATTGATACCGCCAGCCGGGAACGTAAACGGGCTACCTGTTACATATCGAAATCGCCCACCGATATTCCAGTTCTTAGGTAGGTTGCCTTGTGCAACAATTGTTAAGATATGTGTTTGATCAAAGTTCGTAACGCGAGGGGCAGCCTCATCAACTAGTTTTTCAGTCGAACGAGATAATGTATACGCGACCCAACCGTAGAAGTATTTTGAGATATCATGGCGCAACAACAACTCGCCACCAATGGTCGGCGATTTTCTGGAGTTATCGAAGTTCACGAGATCTTGGGTCCCATCTGGTTCTGATACAAAGTCATTATTTTGGGCGACTTCATTATCACGGTTGATATAGTACAGCTGTACATCGAGGCTTAGGTACCTTGAGAGTTGATGTTCGAAACCCATAATGTATTGCCAGGCACGGTATTGATCGAGATCAGGATTTCCTGTTTGTGGTAAGAGCTCAAAACCTTGTGCTGGTTGTCGATAGATACCAAATGCACCTTTCAGCGTTGTGTTTGATGTGATGTCTGCTCGAACGGTAAATCGAGGATCGATATTCCAGTAACTGCGATTCGTTTCAGGTGTCTCGATGCCATCAACATTGGTCGATGCATCGAGGTGTAGTTGAATCCACTGAAATCGAAGACCGGGAACAATCTTTAGCCATTTCGCTGGCGAGATGATCGCTTCAGTATAAAAAGCTGGCGCATGAACGATACCATCAGAAGAAAAACTGAGGTTTTCGCCTGTCAGACGCGGGAACACACGTGGAAACTCTCCAAATTCGTTGGTGAATGGAAAACTAAAACCGAATCCAAGGGTACTACCGAGATAGTCAATGCCATACGCTAGTTCAAAATTATCTGACGCTTTCTTTCTTAGTTCCGCACGATAACCCCACGTCGATGACGTTGAATCAAGTGTACCTGAGATACCAATATTTGAGTTCGCACTAAAGCCAAGCTGGTTGGTTCCATAATAGGGTTGGTTAAAGAGGGTCCAACCGTCACCGAGATCGTGGTTCGATTTTAAGACGAATCGATGAAAAGTTGTTTTCACACCAAGTGAAATTTCATTTGCACCTGTTGGGGCAATCACGCTGAGATCGTCAGATGATCCAAAGATAAAGGCGCTCAGATTCGTTCGTTTGCTTGCTTGGTACTGAAGCTTTGCTTGGTAGTCCCAGTATATTGGGCTTGCAATGACACCTTCTGCACCAGTGGCTTCAAGGACCGGCGGTATCAACGCGTCAATATATGATCGTCTTGCCGCAAATCCAAAGTTAAGCTGCTTTTTATTCTTGAGTTCGATTGGGCCCGAAAAGAAAAAGCCAGAATCGAGTAGACTGATGTCGGTAAAACCATGGTAACTATCATCTTTTAAATCTCGGCTTTTGACATCGACGATACCGGCTGTTGCCAGTCCGTAATAGGCCCCAAAACCACCTGGATAGAATGAGATATCTTCCAAAAATTCTGGATTGATCACACTTTTCAAACCACCAAAGTGATAAAGAAGTGGAATAAAGACACCATCATAATAAACACCAGTATTTTGCGGATTAGCGCCGCGAACAATCAATGCGCCGCCTGCGAAAGGGGCCCGAGCAAGCCCAGGTAGGTTTTCGATGACGCGTATCGGATCACCAAAAGTACCGGGCACTTTTCGAACTTCTTCACGGGTCAAAGAAATCTTGGCGACTTCTTTTTTTGCCTTACGTGCACGTACCGTTGTTTGATAGAGGTTGGCGCGGCGGGGTTTTAGAAAGATAGTGACTTCTGTTCGCTCGCCTTCTGATACATTTTCGAGACTATAAGATGTTTCGTAACCCGAAGCGGCATAAGATACTTGATGGGTTCCAATAGGGAGACCTCTAAACAAGAACCGCCCTTTTTCATCTGTTTTGACAATATAGCGTTCCGGCTCGATTTTTTGCCCAGCCGAATTGATCCATTCACTCAAATCATTTTGGGTGGCATTTTTGGGTGCAATTTCAATCGACACTTCAACAGCATCGATCGGTGCTTTGCTGGCCTGTGCACGAATGACCCCGACAAGATTAATCGGTCCTTGATTTCGACCGACTGCTTGTTCTACTGCTTGCTCGAATTGATCTTCCTCAATCAGCTCCGATTCTGTTTTGACTGTTTCGGTTTCTTGTTGAAGGGTGAAATTTTGGACATATTCAATCTGAACAGGTCCTGGTATACCATCGATCTCCGCTGGAGAGAATTTAAACTGCTTGATGGCTTCGAGTGCTGCTCGATCAAACTCTTCTCCACCGGATTCTTTGATGACGGCCTCTGAAACATCACCGGTCGCGCTAATGGTGACGAGGAGCACGACCCGACTTTCTAAACCAACTTCATATGCATCAGGTGGATAGGTAACCGGAACCGTTTCAATCAGTTCGGGCGCTTTTGTGATTTGGGGTGGTGCTTGCTCTTCTTCTGGTGCACGAATGTGCTGCTGATCGATATCTGCTCGAACAGCGAGTGCCTGAAAGATGAGAAGGACGCATGACAACAGTGGAATAAAGTGCATGTTTTTCACCCCTTTGGCTTAGTATGTTGCTTGAGCGCTGTTAAGCTTTTTAACCATTTTTTTGACATAAAAAACGCCAGCAAGGCTGGCGTGTTCGGCTTATAAGTCGTTTGACTTTAGACTAGCCATTTGGGTTACATTGTAGTGCGCAAGCACAACTACCATCTTGTAGACCAACAGGGATTTCGTTTTCACCTGCGCAGGTATTTCCAGCACCGCAAGCTGCTGTTCCAGGAGGAAGACCTTGGCCCATCGCACAGATTGAAACGCCACCGATATCTGTACATGTTTGTCCTTCAGCACACATTGGTAGGTTGCTCAAATCTGGTTGCTCTAAACCTTCACACACGTCGATACATTGGTTTTGAACGCAGATACTTGAAGTACCTTCGCAACCACCTTGTGCGTTACATGCAGGCAGACCGGTTGGAATACCACTTTGGTTTGTTAGGCAAATACCAACGTTTGTTCCTGCTGTACCAGCAAGGTCTGAACAATATTGACCTGCACCACAGTCGACAGAAGTCGCTGTTTCTGTAATTGGGCAGTCACAAGCAAGCTGCGTGATAACCCATGATCCTGTACCTGCTGTACAATTTTGTCCATTAATTTGTGCGCATGTTGCAGCTGCAACTGCACTGAGCTGTTGTAGTATTTGTGGATCAGGGTTAGGAAGCTGTTGCTGAAGGCCAGCTACACATTCTGCTGTTGATGAAGAAAGCGCTGAGCAGTTAATTTCTGCATTACATTCCGCTGTTTTCTCACAATAAGCTGTAAATGCTTGTGTTGTTGCATCTCCGCCACCATTGTTTTGGCACGGTGCACAAGGACCACCACAATCGACGCCTGTTTCACCTTGGTTTTGAATACCATCGATACAAGTCGCATCATTGTTATTGTTATTATTATTGTTATTATTATTGTCTTCGACTTCTTCACATTCGTTGTTGTCGTTACACTCTTCATCATTGTCGCAATCACTGTCACGTTTGCAATCAACTTCTTCGCACTCGTTATCATCATTACAAATTTCATCGTCTTTGCAGTCATCGTCTTCGCTGCACTCTTCTTCTTCTTCTTCTTGGTTTTCTTCTTCCGAAGATGAAGAATCAGAATTGCAACCTGTTACGGTGATGAAAGCTGAGAACAAAATTGTCAGCCATAATTGTGTTTGTATTTTTTTCATAATTTAATCTCCTAACGACTTTATCGTGTTTCACAACGAAAGCAGTTAAGGCAGTGTGCCGAACGAGTTTGGCTTGTCAACTGTGTATATCGAAACATTCAAGATCTTTTCAGTATTCATTCTCAGGAATAAAATACAATGTGTGATTGTGTCGAACGATAAATCAGCATAAGGTTATATGAATGAAAGATGTGATGAAAACCGATTATATAAAAATAATATTGTTAATGGTGGCTGTGCAGAGCTTTTGTAGTATAGTTTATGCCGGAGAAGGTCTTATAGGCGATTCTCAGCTTGAAAAGATTGGACCTGAGATTGAAGATGTTCAGGTGACTTATGCCACGAGCAAAATACGTCTTATTATCGTTGCGCACGGCCAGCAGGCCAAAATTGACAAAGCACGGGTGTATTATTTTAATCAACAAGGCGACATAAAAATGGTCGAAGAGCAAACAAACCGAGAAGGTATTTTTCATTTCGCGCTTCAGTTGAGTGAAATCGATAATCCATTTCAATATTGGGTCGAAGTTTTTGATGAGGGATCAGCAACAGCGGTTCTTGGTTCCCGCGAGGTACCGCTAACAGCGATCAAAACCGAGGGGCTTGCCGGCGGCGTGGTCACGCCCGAACCCATTTATGAAGCGCCTATCAATGAACAAAGACGGATTGCACCAGGTTGGGTTGCCTTGTGTTTTGCTGTTGGCGGGCTTTCTGCTGCGCTAGCAACAACCTATTGGGCATCAGCGCGCCTGGGAAAAAATACCGCAAACTATGATAATGATGCGGAACTACAAGGTCGAGTGGCTTTTGATGAGCGACTATCTCGCATTTTTGGCATTGGTGCTTTGGTGGGACTTGGCACTGGTAGTGCTCTGTGGGGATATAACAACTTTTTGGTTGAGTAACTGATGTCGAAACGCACATGTCTAGTCTGTCAAAATGACATCGATGACGATCGTAAAACATTCTGTTCTGAACGTTGTCGATTAATCGATTTGAGCGGTTGGTTGGGCGAGCGATATCGAATACCTGATCGTTCAGATTTTAATGATTTGAACGACGACGATAATTGGGTTCAATAGGATTATTGTTTCTTGAGTCCCTTCTATGCTATTATTGAACCATGTCGACACTCATTGCACTCGGTCAACCAAAGATACCAAACCACGAAGAATGGTCACGACATGTTGTTAACCTGCCTGCTCAAGTCGTTGAGCAAGATGCCTTTCCGTTCGATATATCTCGTGACGCGATTGATAAGATCCGTCATGCGCGTCATGAAGGAGATGAGTCCACTCACGCTTTCTTAAGAATAGGTGTGCGTGGTGGAGGATGTGCCGGTTTGCAATATACCCTCGATTTTACTGAAGAGGTTCATGACGATGACTGGATCACCCTTTACTATGGAGAACCTATCGCAATGGATTTCTTCAGCGCGCATTATTTAGAAGGTGCGCAACTTGAGTACATCGATAGCCTACATGGAAGCGGATTCAAGTTCGTCAATCCCAATGCAGAGCGAACATGTGGTTGTGGCTCGAGCTTTTCTTCGTGAATAACCTGTTCATCAATTTGCGAATGTTGGTAATAGCGGTAAAATAAAATATGGATGTCAATCAGCTGCTGACCAAAAGACCTGAAAGGCCAGGGCGATTCGTCAAATTGGGCGCTCAGGTTGGTGGAGTTATTGGATTGTTATTGGTTGTGCTAACCTATATTGGTTTGGGGCACCGCACGGTTGAGCCATATCATATTTGGGCATCAAATATAAAGACGACGGCTCCTGTCAAAGAGGTTGTCGACACACCTTCTCAAAAAGACAACGCAAAAAATAGTATGCCAGAAGAGGCTGATAAACAGTCCACACAAAAGATAGAAGCGATAGCCAAGGAAAGAGCTGAATCTTCGGGTCGTCGTGCCAAAATAGAGTCTGCATATGATTTGCAGGAGGAGAAAGCGCCACCGATTCAAAAAACAGTGCGTGTTGTTAAGCCAGTACGAGATAAACCGCAGCCAACCAAATCGGCTCCAAAATCTTCGTCGCGCGACAAGAATGTTTCAACAGGCCGTCTATAATGGTTCTAAAAAACTAGGACAAACACCGTTTCGCGGAAAATCAATTGCTGCAGGCCGTCATCGCTTGCGTGTCAAAAAGGCAAGTTTGGGAATCAATGAAGCGATTACAGTGGATATTCCTCAAAACCGAGGGATTAAAGTCAAGTTGATCTTCATCAAACAAAACGGCAAGCATGTATTGGTGAGCCAAAAGAAAACACAATTATAAATAGGGTCAAGTGCGCGAGTGGCCGGAGCGAAGTACACGAAACGTTTAAGCGCACGTCGAAGGAATATTCGACGGATGGATGTTGGTGTCATCCGTGCGAGGGATTTTGACGGGTACGAGGCATTTGCTCTCACCCATCCCAAAGTACTATGTTATGCAGAGGCAGAGCTGCAGCGGTGTGCTCAGGTTGGAAAACAAATTGCACCAGGTCTTGTTCTGCTGCGAACAGTCAATTTATCAGATTCGCCCGCTTTCCGGTTCGTCCACTCCATTCACCGAATTGAACGCGCTGTATCGGCCACGACATTAGATGATGTGCTTCAACGTATGTTTGAAGCCTGGTCTCGATACGATCGGTTCTTATCGACCGCACACTGCCCACCCATTTTTTTAGTAGATGATGTGCCATTCGATCGTGATAAAGCACGCCATAAGTCTCTTGTCTTAGCCAGAACAGAGCTACAGAAAGCGGTTCGCTTAAAGTATGCAGGGCAGCGTCACAAACATGGGCTGGCAGGTTCACAGGAAGATCCCCAGCCAATGTGTGCTTGGCTCATGGAACCATGGTCGGCACTTGTGACACATGTTTTATGGCAACGCCAGTCCGTTTCGCCGCAATCGTCACAATCGGTTTATGATGCGATTGGTCGACCGAATATTGAATTGACGAAGCGTGCCCCGAGTCGAGCTTATCGAAAATTGAGCGAAGCGATGCGCTGGCTGAATTGTTCGTTTTCTGCTGGTGATCATATTGTTGATTGCGGTGGAGCGCCAGGTGGATGGTCATATATCGCGCTTGAACATGGCGCACAGGTGACCTTGATCGACCGTGGACAAGTTGATGATGTCTTGTACCAATACCCGTTATTTCAATGGAAAAAGGAAGATGCTTTTTGTTGTGATATGCCATCTAACATGACGTGGTTGTTATCGGATATCATCGATCGACCTGATCGCTTATTGGTATTGTGTGAAAAAACGATTCTTGCGCATCCTGATTTGAAAGGCGGCGTGATTACATTCAAATTCCAACCGAATGATACAAACACGTATGTTCATAATATGATAACACGTGCGGAAATTTTAACAGCGTCTCACGGATATCAAGCCCATTTTAGACATCTGTACTATAACAAAGGTGAGATGACGTTCGCTTTTATGAAAGCGTCAGGCTAAGCATTGAGGGAGCTCAGTGCATCTCCAATCGCTTTGACGGCATTGAGTCTATCTTCATCACTTTTTTGCAAAATATCGAGACTCGTCGATATACGACTTTCAATCGTTTTGACTCGACTCGTCAACACTGTATTGCGCCCCTCAACGTCTTTGAGCTTCGTTTGTAATGCTTCGAGTTGTGATGCTGACTGTGATTGAAGTTGAACGACTTGTGCCTTTAATTGCTCATTCATGTTCAACGCATTCGTGAGGTCATTCTGTAAAGATGTTTTCGTCGCCTCAAAACTGGCAAGTTGAGATTTGTAAGTCGCTTCATTTTGAATGGCGAGATTCAATTGTTCGACATGCTCGATAATTTTTTCATCCTTTTCAACAAGCGCATCTTTGACGCGCAAAATTTCCTTATCTTTTTCTTGTAGTTGTTTGCGAAGTGCGAGCATCTCGCGATCTTTACCCGCGTCACCCACTGCCTGACCTTCACCACTGGCGAGGCTATTCTGCATGGATGAAAGCTGAGCTTCAAGCGAGCGGACTTGGGCACGTAGTTCGGCTGCTTCTGCCTGCAGTGCGGCACCTTCACTCGAGTTCACCATTGCGGTTGGTTCAGATACCGTAGCCAGACGAGGGATATCATTTTCCATCTGATTGGGGGCGGGTTGGCTGAGTGTTGCATTCAAACTAAGGGCTTCTGACTGCGGTGGTTTAGGTTCTAGTGCTGGCGCTTCGTCACTCAGAGATGCTAACATGTGGGTATCCGCTTCATCAATTTCCTTGAGTGCAGATAAATCAATATCGCTTAAATCGAGTCCTCCAAGTTCCGAAGCATCATCTGTCACGTCATTTGGTGCAGCAAGTAAGGGATCATGAAGCGCAGAGGCGACAGCGACTGTTGCTTCCGCTTGAACTTGTGGCGTTGAGCGTAATTCGAGGTCTGACAACTGACCTGTTTGCATATCAAGATGTCCCGAATCAAGATCGGCGAGAGAAGCAGGAACTGCTTGGACTTGTGTGGCATCGACTGGCGCACGTTCTGGAGGCACCGCATTGAGCTCAGGAAGAAGTTCTCCGACTGCTTCATTTAGCGTCGCAAAATCAACAGGTTTGTGAAAATAGCGTTGTGCTTTCGTTTTGAAACCTTGATGTGCCTCAAAATCGGCATCTGTTGATTCGGCAGAAACGATGATGACAGGTATTTTTTTGAGCTGCTTATTTTTTTTGATTTTGTTGCATACAGAAAAACCACTTGTGTCACTGAGTTCTGCTGAGATCACAACAAGCTGCGGCGGTGCTTCAGAGATATCACTTAAAAGTGCTTCTCCAGAAGCAAACACCTTAGATGAAGCACCCGAACCACCAACAACAGATTGTGCTGTGGTCAGAAAAGTTTGATCTGTATCGACAAGATAAATATCTGTCATATAGCCCCCTTTTTGGAAATTAGCCTAGGGCCATTGGTGATGACAATTTCAATCGCGATTGTCTCACTTTATAAACGGACTCTATTGAGGTTCCACTCTCATCTAATGAGATGCGTCGACGGCGAGCGAAAATTGTTCGAACGCTTTTTGTTGCTCATTAGGCAATTCAATAAATAGGCTCTCAGCCTCAACAAATGGCTTTTTGGTTTGTGGGTCGTAGAGTCCCCCAACAACTTGGTTTTTTCGCCCAGACCGATCGCGGACTTGTGCCCAAGATAAGTACGGCTGTCCAAGCAGGGGGCTTGATTTAAAGCTCATATTAATATGGGCGGCGACAACTTTGATACCGAGCATCCAACAGGCGCTCCCCATGGCTTCATCCATCAAAGCGGCCATGGCACCACCATGTGCAGTACCTGGGGGACCCGCGCATAAATCACCAAATATAACATGTCCGAAGCCTGCTTTTGAGCTCGGGTCGAAGAACCAGTCCACCTGAATCAGGGATGGATGTCCATGACCTGAGACGAACTTTGGCTGGTAACGAAATCCTGGTAAAGCATCAACTGGTTGCCAGTGTGGTGCAGGGATTTGTGTCGGCCATTCAAAGTGATGCATGGTTTATTCTTCCACTTCTTTTTTAAAGAGCCGGGGGATGTCCTGTATAATTGAGACAGATATATACAACATGAGAAGTCCCCAAAAAGCAGCACTGAGTCGAACATAAATCCATAAGCCAAAAAACAGGGCTGTGCCAAGTAGTAGCGGTCCTTTTTCAAGCTCATTGATTTTGGTCTTCTTAAAAGTTGGAAACCGAACGGGGGTCACCATTAATGTTGCCATCAGCACAACATAAAATAGTATTGGGATGTGATAGGTTGGTAACGCTTCTATCGAGCGGACGTGTAAAATCACCAGTAGGACGATTGCACCTGCGCCGCTTGGTGTCGGTAGGCCCTCGAAGTATAAAGGGGACGCATATCCCCGGCTTGCAAGAACATTAAACCGTGCGAGTCGGGCTATCGCGCAGATCGCGAAATAAAATGACGCCAAGAGACCGATCACATCAGCTTGGTGTAATGCCCAATTGTAGATAAGAAAGCAGGGTGCGACGCCAAAGCTCACTGCATCAGCCAGGGAGTCCATTTGCACACCAAACTCACTTTCGGTCCCTGTCATTCGAGCGACACGACCATCAAACATATCAAATAGTGCAGAAAAACAGATCGCCATTGCGGCTTTGTAGAAGACATTCAAATCACCATCGAATTGAGCGACAATAATTAAAGCATATAAACCACAACAAATGCTGGCGACTGTGAATGCATTCGGTAAAAGATATAAGATCTTTTTGACCTCACGTTCTTGACTGAGCGCGTGGTTCGATTCAGTCATTCGAACCTGCTAACTGTTGTGGCGCCGCTCCATTTGAGAAGCCACAAAGATCGGTGCGGTTCTGGTCCAAGGCCGCGCATGTACAGCTTTCAAGTTTTTGAATACAAAAATCCTCTTCAGCTTCTGTTGGATCAACCGCATCTGAATCTCGGTCGATAATACGAAATTGTTCACATGTTTGCCGCTGCGTTCGCGTGGGTTCACAATCACATATACGCTGCGCAAGCTGTTTACATGGATTATCACAGGCTATCATCATCATGATAAATGCGCTTAAACAGACCCACCACATATGACGATATCTCACGTCGTTTCTTTGACCATCCGACATATGGGATCTATACCTTGAAAAGATGGTTTCGGCAAAAGACAATTTTGTGTGGTTCGGGTGTTGGGTGATGATATTGACCGGAATATGCCCAATTTTAGTGTGCGCAACGAAACAAACTCAACAACCCATTATTTATCGAACTCAACTTGAGGCTGGCACATTACCGTCCTGCACTGGTCATACGGATATTGAGGCATTGATTTTCGGCATGAAACCACGTCAAGATACACGAACATTTCGAATGCGCTTTCAAAGTCGCGATCCACAATCAAAATCGGTTTTCGAGCACACGATCAAAATATTCGCAGCGAATCACTGTGCTGACGGGGTGGTGATTCACCAAATACAAGAAAATGCCCTTGGTCAAATTGAGCTGATGGAGGTGAGTATTGTCTACAAAGATTCAAATCGCGCGCATTCGAAGTAAACTGAGTCAGCTCATTAAAAAGCGCTACAGTAAAGACGTTCACAGACATGTTGCTGAAGCAGCCGTGCTGATTCCAATCGTATACATCGAAGACAGATTGCATGTGATGTTGACAAAACGGGCTGCTCACTTACACCAGCATGCTGGACAAGTCAGTTTCCCAGGTGGAAAAGCTGAAGTTGAAGACGATTCATTGGCCGAGACAGCACGCCGAGAAATGCATGAAGAAGTCGGCTTATCAGATATCAGTATCTTAGGGGAGTATCACACATATATTTCACCCAGAGGACTTCGTGTATCGACGTTTGTGGGATTTTTGGGTGAAGTTGCGTCTGCAGAAGACATCAAGTACGAAATCGATCCAACTGAGGTGGCAGATGTGTTTTTTGTGGCATTGTCGCATCTTTTGAATCCCGAAAATCAATTGAGCTCTCAGAATGAAAAATATGGGCAACTTACTGAATTTAAAGGATTAAAATATCGGCTATGGGGATTTACGGCTTTCGTTTTGCATCAATTCTTAACTGAAATGAGCGAAGCAGATTTGATCTAAAAAAAGATCGATCTTTGACACAACTTTTTGTGTCCTTCTACGATAATATGATTGTAAGGAGTTTGTTATGGCAGATGGAATCAGCGGTTTAGGTGCAGCAGCAAAGGAAATGATCGCAGATCTGCAAAAGCAGATGGTGCAAAATAATCCTGCAGAAAAGGTTGGCGGCCAGGATTTTGGTGCTGTCTTAGCACAAAAAGCGCAAGATCCTTCTCAGGTCGCCCAAGCAGGACAAGTCGAATCAGTTCAAAAAAGTAATACTGACCTCCAGACTTCACTTGCTTCTGCGCTGAAAACGAATCGAGTTGAGAGCCAACAAAAGGTGAACAGTACTTCTAAGACAGAAGGAGGGAACGTATCTATGGGAGATCCTGAAGGTGCCAACAAAGACCCTTATATGCGTGGCTTCAAAAGCATCTTATCTGGCGTTGTTGAAGGCCAAAATAAATTAGATGATGTCATCAAATTAAGTCTCAGTGGTCAAAAGTTTGACCAACAAGAGCTCTTAGCGATTCAAGCATCTGTTTATAAGTTTAATCAAGAACTTGATTTAACGTCGAAGGTTGTCGAGAAGGCAACTTCAGGTGTGAAACAGACACTACAAACACAGGTGTAGAAAGAATCATTTAGTATTCTTTGTGCAAAAAAAAACGCCTCTTAAACGAGGCGATTTTTATGCGAGCGAGATAGACTAATGAGCAAAATTTTGTAAGTTGTTGCTATCCTCAGTTTTCTGATCGGCAGTATTGGCTGCGCCATAACCTTGCCCGAGTATATCATCTATATCGCCACCTCCATAACCGCATGCACTATCAGAACCTGAATTATAAGTTCTAAGCCGGTTGAAGTAGAATTGATTCGACGCATCATCAACCCAGTCAAATGGGCGCTCATATTCGACAGGAAGCCCGGCCGAATCTTTTGGACGATACTTATCCATACTTTTTAAATACTCAGATAGACTATGTCGATTTGTCTTTTCAGGATCACATTGATTCCAGCAATTTCCGACAGCGATATTTAGGGCAAGAGCAATATTATATTTAATCGTCTTATGTTGTTTATAGCTCATCGCCGGCTCAAGATGTGTGTGATAAACACTCAAATATTGAAGAGCTTCCTCTCGAGAAATTGTTTTATAATCAATAGGTATACGATGGAGAGGCCATTGCTCAATAGGAATTTGTCTCCATTCTGAGTAGTTTAATGGTCCCGGACCTTCATTAAATACGCGACCTGTTGATGAAACACCGCATTGATCATAATCCATTTCGCAGATAACCTGTTGGCAAATTCCGGAGTCTTCACGAGCAAGTTCTTCGCCACAGAAAGCAATCAGGCACTCTTCTCCATCAAGTAAACCAAAGTGAGAACACCGTTCTGCTGAACATGCATGATATGTTTCCGCGCATTCTGTGGTTTGAATATGTTCGCGAAGAAATTGAACCCGTGCAGGTAAGAATAGATCTGTAAGAGCAGGAGATACCTGAACCACATTCCCAGACTTCATCAGGTGGCGAAACCCAAGTGTTGTAGGCCACATCATTCCGTTACCAAGGTCTCTTTGCGAACCAGGTTGATGACAGAATGCACATGTATTAACAGAGGCTCGTCGCAAGATATGTGTTTGATTGAGTTCTCCTAATTCTTCGTGTTCTGTGAAAAGATCTGGGTGAAATGTTGTTGTTCGTGGGGTGTCGTCAGGTTCATTAAGCAATCCATAATATGAATCGAGACCTGGCCCGCCAAATGATACAGAACTTTGTGGAGCATTATATATCGCAGGCATATTCATCGCAATGTGCATTGGATTATCTGTTTGAAGGCCGGGAATTTCCTCTCGAAAATCTTCTAAAAATGAAAATTGAAGGTCCTCATTCTCAACATTAATCATATCATGTCTAAACAAATCGATATGTGGGTTTGCTTCAACAGGCACACGTTGAACATGGATTTCGTTATTCTCTTCAAAAAGCGTTGATTCGGTAAATTGCCATGAAAACCCCATGTCTGAGCCTGAGAGGTGGTTATGGCGAATCTGACCAGTTTGGTAATTCTGCCATCTGAAGACAGGGCCAAAATCATCACTAATCCCATCAAAGTAATATGTTCTCAACAACTCTAATCTATCTTCTGTGGTCAATGTTTCATTTGCAAGAGATGCCCAAAATTGAATCAGAGGCTGGCAGTCGTCAATGGATGAACCTGGATTTGGGATTTCTGCTTCAAAAATTAGCAAGTTGCTGGTGTTAGATTGAACAACATATCTCATTTCACCACAAGTTGTTTCACTGGCAAGATCAATACGATTTACTAAAGCAACAGGTTGAAATTGAGAGAGTTGACGGTTGCCTTCATTGAAGTCAGATGTGCGACCACAGTCCTCTGTAAAAGGAGTATTGTCGATACAACTACCATTATCTTCTGGTGTTAGAAAGATATCATGAATGCGGCGATTAAAATTAAGTTGTTGTGACGGATCTTCATTTTGCAAAATACTTGCGAGAACATTTGAGTAAGAAAAGAATTCGTCAAGAATACCATTGTCATTTTTGATTAAGAGAGAGTGAGAGAGCAAAGAAGCTTCAGAAGGAATATTGACTGTTGAATTCATTACGTCTTCATTGAAGATTGGAAACGAGAGGTCAAGATTATCACTATAAAATGCGGCATCATCATTTAGGATGACAGAACAGCCAGATGACACATCACATTGCTCACCATAATATAGATAAATATTTTGATCCTCATAAACTCGTTCAAACACCAGATCACCTGATTCTTTCGACCAAAATCGTGCTCCTGGAACACTGTCCAGTTTGTAAGGAGAGGAGGCTAGATAATCAGCGATTTGACCCGTTTCTGACTCACGCATTTTATCGTCAAGGCGCTGATACTTTGTACCATCCGAACTTACATAATTAACGCTGTCCACATATTTATAAACAAGATTGAATTCAAGGTCATAAAGATTTCGATAGCTATCTTCAAGCAGTGGAGTGACGACATACTCTTGTTCACATTCGAAAACAGGCTGAGTCGGGGCGTATCCTCCCACAAATTCTGTTTCAAAGTTTGTTGCACTATTTTCTTCAGGGCTTTGACAATTGGCTATTGCTAACAACGCTGTAAAGACCATGATCCTATTTCTAAGCATAAAAATCCTCCGAAGCTTATTCTCGCAGAATTGCTATGATGACGTCGACTTATTTCGATGTCCGTTTCATTCTTATACAGCTGAATAATAGATATTTACCAATGCAATCCGATTTTCATACGACCAGTATAAATGACAGGGAAGGCCGCGCTCAATTCAACACCCAACTCAATGCGATCGGACAACATCATTTGAAGACCTGTCGCTGCTGTTAGGCCAGCCCACGGATGTTGTGTATTTTGAGCCAGATTGAGATCATCTCCAACAATAAAGAGTGAGGACGCATCAGCGAAACCAATGTTCAAATAGGGGGTCAAATGTTCGTATCCTGATGACTTTAAATTGTATGCGAGCCCAAGATCGAGGCCAAAATAGTTGGTATAAAACACATCTTCTGCTTCAGGGTCACCCTCCTCAAACGGTGGTGCCAGTTCCGCACGCATACGTCCAAAACTATAATGCCCATGAACACCAATCTGAAATCCTGAATCAAATTCACGCGCCACAGATGTTTCAACCCCAACTTGTAAGATTGTTCCGAGTGGAGTGGGTATAGGGGGAAAAAACGTCCCACCAAACATGACCTTCATTTGACCGAGATCTGGCAACATCACCTGTAATCGTGGTCGTGCAGACACAGGAAGTTTGTTCGTATCTTGGGTTTTAATACGGGCAGGGTCTTCGGCGAAAACAAGACGACGTTCGCAGCTCAGTGGAGGGATCGCAAATAGCTCGAGTCCAAGGCTTGCACGATGCTCGCCACGAATTGGGATGATTGGTCCCATGGCTGTCATGCCAAAAGCGGCAGAAAAATAGTTCTGAAAAAATGCCTGCTGTTGACCTTCATCATAGTTGGCTGGTGTTTCGACCCCGGCACATTCTGGCGCGATTTCTGCAAAACTTATGTTGGCAAAAAAGCATAGACACAATGGAAGAATATATTTGATATGTTTTTTCATATGATCGCCAGTAAAACCCTATTCGACACACGGCTCGATAGGTGCACCTAAGTCAATCCAATCGCCCACAATACGCCAATTTTCTTCAGCCAGTCTTCCAGCAGGTGGCATTGGGTTGGTGTCATTTGTCATCCGTCGGAAGAGTACAGATTCATCGGCTTCTCCTTCAATAATCAAGCGGCCATCCATCATCGCTTCGATTGCATCGTCAGTGTGCATCGGTAAAAATGAAGCAGGCCCATCTTCACTATGACAGCTGATGCAAGATGCCTCAAAGACTTGTTTGACTTGACAATATTTTGGCTGAGATTCATCTGTCTCGACGGTTTCGCCTGAAACCCCTATTGGCCGATCGTCACATCCCAATGCGAGAAGTATACATATGATAAGACCATTTAACCGAAAGACATTCATGGTACCTCCTTGCTGAGCGCAGCAACGACTTCATATGAAGTCGCAACAATCAAACGTAACAAGTATGCACAATGTTACGTCCTTTCGCCTTTTGACTCAAGTTATGAGAGCACGGCTAAGTCAAAGATACTTTTCGAAAGCCGAGCTTAATCGCGAGTTGATTGGGGACGTGTCATTGCAATGCCCGCCCCCATGACTGCTCCAAGCGCGACGCCAATCGGTAAGGCAAAAGCAACGAGACTTCGCGAAAAACCAAGCGTTGCATGTGAGAACGATATAAAGGCCATTGACTCGAGCCCTGACGCAAGCGCGCCCATGTTTAATACAACAAAACTACCGATGGCACCGATGGAGCTACCGAGAATAACCATCATTGGCATCACAAGTAAGTGGTAAGTGATGTTTGATGTATTCCGAAGCTGACTGTTGACCTCGTATAAGTGAATTGCGATTCGCTCACAAACAACAAAAGTGGTCAGGCCAAATGTGAATAAGTCCAATGCAAATACACCCACTGCCGTAAGTCCCTCTCCATAGGTGAAATGTGCCGGAAAGTTCAACGGAATCGCCAAAGCCGTGATGGTGCCAAATAATGCTGCATAGTGGCCAAGTCGTCGTGCGTGTTGCAAACCGGCCTTATCATACTCGAGGGCGCGAGATAGGTTTCCGCCTGCGTCGTATATAGAATGGATTCGTTCTGCCCGAAAGCGTTTGAGAAGATCGTTATTGAGTCGCGTTTGCGTAAAGAAGCTATAGATCCGAAGTCCGAGGTATAGGGCCTCTGTTTTAATGAGCTGAACATAGTCGAATAATCGAATCCGTCTTGGGGCGGCGATCGAAAAAGTCAGAATCGGAATGACAAGGAGAGAGAATAAGGCATTTTCTGTTGTTCGCATGCCTGGTTGAGAACCCAAATAGATCACTGAGGCCAACACTCCGAGGTTAAAAAATAGATTGGTTGTTACACGCGGCCCTTTTTGCGGCGATGTCTTCGATAAAGCGGTTGTACGATCCATAGAAACTCCTGATTATTTACTATATAATAAATAATCGACATGAGATCCGCAAAGTGTCCTATTATATGGTATAGATTGAGACATGCGGACCACTTTTTTGATCTTTTTTGGACTTGCTTTGGGATTGAGTCGAGCTTTGTTCGCAGATCTGCCCCCTGATGAAGTTCATCAATGTACCCGTCATGGAATCATTTGTGATGTGCTTGATTCGCCGACTGCTGCTCCGTTCATCTATAAACCTGGGAAGATATGCCCCATTCAACGTCAGGACTTGAAAAGCGTGCGGGTGCCGTATTGGGCAAACGAAACCCAGTTGAAGATGGGGATGTTGATCGTGCATCAAGATATTGCTGAGCGCGTGCGTGATATTTTCGTTGAAATCGCAATGTCATCGAGCCCCGAGCGTGTGATTTATCGCATCGACGAGATCATGCAAACGTTTGATGGTGATGACGCTCACTCAATGGCCGCGAACAATACATCGTCATTTAATTGTCGAACAACACCAGGCTCCAGTCGGTTAAGTCAGCATGCTTATGGCTTGGCGATTGATATCAACCCATTGTGGAACCCGTATGTGAAAACTCGAAAAGGTCAGACGACTGTTTTACCACCTGAGGGGCGTTTATATGATGGGGTCACTGCCGAGCGTGACCCGAAAGATTCTCGCCTACTTCGTGCGGACCATCTGATCGTGACAACGTTCAAAAAATATGGATTCAAGTGGGGCGGGGATTGGCGTTCACTTAAGGATTATCAGCATTTTGAAATTGAAACCAAGAAATAGGTGCCAGCTTCGTGTTCACCCTTCTTCAATATTATTCTAATGTTAACTCGTTGAGACCCCGACAAGTCTTAGGTCGAAGCTATTCGAATGAGTTCCGGGTCTTGTTGAAGTCTACTTGAAGCATACTGCAAAATACTTCTTCTTCTGTTACTATTTTTTATAGCTTCTAGAACGACTTCTCTATCATCCTGGAGCTCCTTAGAAGCATATTCAAGTACATGGCCACTTTGAGTAACAGCAGCTAAAACCACCTCTTTGTCATTTTTGAGCTCCTCAGAAGCATATTGCAATAGATTACCACGGAATCGCATGGCCTCAGCTGCGATCTTTTTATCATTGCGATGCTCGAAAGATAGGTGTTTATAATATTGATGTTTGTTTTCTAATTGGTTTACAAAGTCACAAATATCATCAACATATATTCGATGGTACAAACCAATAGGCTCCGCGTTTGGTAATATCTTTGAGGCTTCAGCTTTATCTTTTCCCGCCGGGTGTAAATCCCATAGATCATAGAACTCAATATATCGACCGCGTTGATCTTCATTTAGCCTGGCCGAAAACATTCCCATTGCGTCAAATGCATTGTTTGAAGCATATTTGAGTAAAAACCAGCCTGTCTTTTCAAAATCGACTGACTGCAGTCGGTCGAACAAATTTTCGTTAGCTGTGTTTCGATATTTGCTCCAAATCGACTCGATTATTTTTGAATCAGGTTCCCGCGACCAAACGAACCGCCCTTTAAATGAAATATCTTCGGGAGGTTCATATTTTGCATCAATCAGATAGCTGTTACCTCCTTCAAGTAATTGCAAATATTCAAGCCAAAGTGCTTCTCTAAATAAATTTCTATCAAATTTTTGATGCAATAGAATGTCGTTGTTAGCAAGAAATGTCTTTAGGGGATTGGTTTTTAGGTGCTGGCGAATATATCCTTTGATATCTTGTTTCTGATCATAACTGCGAGGTCTTTTAGCTTCATAAATCAATCTTTTAATGTTGTATGCAAGCCCGTGATTCATTTTAGGTATATCATCAGAACGACGAATACTTTCCATTAATAGACTAAGACTGTTAAAGATATCTTGTTGATGCTCTCTTGGTAGCTGTTTCAAAATGGATGTAGCGGATTTCGAATCTCGAACATTTAAGTGCTCTAATAATAAAGAAATAAATAATTCGCTATCTTCGAAACCTTGAAATTGTGCGACGAAAAAAGTTGTTAACATATCCTGAAGGTTGTTTTTGTTTGTTATGATTGACTCATTGCTTTCAACAAATGCGGTGTCTTGAATAAATAAATCTCCGAAGTGTACTGGATCTATCCATGTTCCGGGAATTCCCTTAACTGTGAAGTCAACTGTGGCATGGACTGCTAATGCCTCTTCAAAAGAAATCATTTCTTTGTCACGAAAGTCATTTATCTTTTGAACCACTTGTTTTCTAGCTGAATCTTCTTGAGCAACTTTGTTGTCTAGAACCTTCTTACCAATAGCTGCACTACCTGCTAATGCTGCCATGCCATATATAAGGGATTTCGTGTATAACATCACTTGTATTATCGTGTATGACTGTCGAATGTTGTTGATTGAGTTGATCTCTCGGTCATATGACCGATGCAGAAGTAGACCACTTCTGGTGAAGATATGCATTGTGAAATGTTTACGTCTCGAAAGTCTGTCTGTTAAATCGTCGCATGTTGAAAATGAAATTGATGTGTGTATGCATGTTTTTGGCTTTTATGGGTTGCCATCAAGACGAATGGAAGCACTGCCCTGAAGGTACTGAGGGTTCTGAGTCTGATTTTAGGGTTGTGATCGATGGTCAGTGTGACAAGAGTTGTAGAATTGATGAAGATTGTTCTGAAAGAGAACAGTGTGCCGGATATGATGATTGCGGAGATCCATGTAACGGGAGAGACAGCCGTCCGTGCAGTGATGTATGTATAGAAGTACTGGGTAACTGTGTAGGCGTTGTTATTTAAACCGATGAACCATATCCAATAGGTTCGTAAACTGGATTCCATCTTTTCCAGGAAAAGGCTCATTGCATTGACAGACGACAAAAGTTTTTGTGGGTTTGACGACTTTAAGACTATTCCAAAATCCTTTCTCAAGTGTTGGTGTCGTCGTCGCTTTAATCTCGATGGCAATACGCTCATTTCCTTTTTCTAAAATCAAATCAAGTTCGTTGCCATTGCTATCGCGATAGAAACTGGCTGCATATCTCGGAAAAAGAGGCAAGAGATTTTCAATAACAAGGCCTTCAAAAGAAGTTCCTATAACCGGGTGCCCAAGTAAATCGTCGATCGATTCTAATCGCAAAAGTGTATGTAGCAAACCTGAGTCTCGAATATAAATTTTCGGAGATTTTATGAGTCTTTTTTTAAGGTTTGTATGATATGGATTTAATCGACGAATTAAAAACGTTTGTTCAAGGATATCGATATAATTGTTTACAGTATTATTTGTCACGCCGAGCGAAGCGGCCAATTTTTGTTTATTTAGAAGCTGTCCATGTGAGTGTGCTAACATTTGCCAAAGACGATAGAGTCGGGTTGATGGAATAGAAAAACCAAGCTGTGGTAAATCCCGCTCTAAAAACGTTTGAATATAGTCTTCGCGCCACTCATATGATGTTAAATCATTTGTGGCGAGATACGCTCTCGGATAACCACCTTTGATCCATCGTTCATATATTGATTGTATCGGTGTCAGTTCTTCAAAGGTGAATGGGCTTATCTCCAAATAGGAGATTCGCCCGGCAAGTGTTTCACTGCTTTGTTGAATTAAATCTCTTGAGGCTGAACCAAGTATCAACAATTGCGCATTGCGCTTAGACCGGTCGATTCGACTTCTCAGATATGTAAAGACTTCGGGGAGTCGCTGGATTTCGTCAAGGCAGATCAGCTTATCTTTGTGTAGTTCAAAAAAGCGTTCGGGATCAGAAAGAACTTTTTGACGCTCATCTGGGCGTTCAAGATCTAGATAAAGACTTTTTGGGTAGTGCTGAACAATATCCAATGCAAGTGTTGATTTGCCAACTTGCCTCGGTCCTAAAAGTGCGAGTGCTGGATTATTTTCCAATCGTCGCAAGGCATTTTTAAACAAGGCTCTCTTTATTTTATGCATATTTATACTTTATTTTAAATATTACATAAAATCAACAATTGGTAATACCATCAATATGTTAAATCAAGTCTGTTGGGTAAAACTGGTAGATTCAAGAGGCTATTCAGCACAAATCACCCGTGATACGGTTGTTAAATGAACGATCTCACACGCATCGACTGGTTTCTTATCGCGATTCTTATTGTGAATGTTATAGGGATACTCGTTCTCATATTCAAAAAGACGAAAATCTCATTTCAGTCAATCGAAGATGAAGTCGAAAAACAATTTAAAGAAAATAGAGCAGAGCTTTCGACTGCGCTGAGCCAAAATAGAACAGAACAGCTCGACCAGCTTGAGCGAAATAGGAAAGAACTCGCGGGAACCGTCCATGACTTTCAATTAGCCCTTGTCAATCGACAAAAAGAAACTGCGGAAAAACAACAGGTTGCATTTGGCGACTTGCAACGGCTGACAAAAGAATCTCTATTAAAAATGATGGAGACAGTCACAGGTGAAGGGAAGAGTAATCGAGAAGAACAACTGCGTATTTTTGACCGATTTAATAGAAGTTTCACTGAGTCCGTCGATAGTTTTAACCAGTTACAAAAAGAAAAATTTGACGTGATGAACCAGTCTCAGCTTGAGCTTGTCAAAAAGACTGAGCAGCAACTTGAAAAAATGAGAGCGACGGTTGACGAGAAGCTTCATAAAACTTTGGAAGAACGTCTTGGGCATTCATTTAAACAGGTCAGTCAACATCTTGTCCAAGTTCAAGAGGGCCTTGGTGAGATGAAGAATCTGGCGACAGGTGTTGGTGATTTGAAGAAGGTTCTATCGAATGTGAAAACACGTGGTGTCGTCGGCGAGATACAGCTTGGTGCGATTCTTGAAGAGATTTTGACGCCAGATCAATATGCTAAAAATATTAAAACCAAACGTGGCTCAAACGATCATGTGGAATATGCGGTGAAACTCCCGGGTCGAGATATCGAGGGCGAAGCTGTTTATCTTCCAATCGATGCGAAATTTCATCAAGAAGACTATATCCGTCTGCAAGACGCTTATGAAGCAGGTGATAAGGCGCAGATTGAATCGGCAACGAAGGCCTTAGTGTCGGCGCTTCGTTTATCGGCCAAAACGATTCAACAAAAATATGTTGACCCACCATATACAACGAATTTTGCGGTGCTCTTTTTACCAACAGAAGGGCTTTATGCTGAAGCGATGCGGCAACCTGGTTTAATGGAAGAACTACAAAGAACATACTTGATTACACTAGCAGGCCCAAGCACTCTCGCCGCGCTTATGAATAGCTTTCAGATGGGTTTTCGAACCCTTGCGATTGAAAAGCACTCCGCCGATGTATGGAAGACGCTTTCAGTTGTGAAAAAAGAGTTTATGACTTTTGGTGGCGTGCTTGAAAAAGCACAAAAAAAACTACGAGAAGCCGATGGTGAAATTGAAAAGCTCGTGACCACACGAACCAACCAGATGATGCGTAAGCTCAAAGATGTGGAGCAGGTTGAACAGTCAACGTCTATGATTGAGTCTTAATCAATCTTTATCTATTATTAAAAGGAACCGAGTTTAAATCAGCCCTAAAAGCATGATCTTCTCGAAAGCCTAAGTACTTATTCAGTGTCAGACGCCCAGATAAATCCTTGGCCGGAATTTGATATATCCAACCGGTACCAGGGAATGATATTTCAACACGTGCAGCTCGTTTCAGGTCTTTCGCTGATAGTGACATGGCTAGACGCTGCTCTGAGCCAGTATCAGATATTTCTTGAATGACGCTGCCTTTCTTATCATACAATTTGATGCGAGATGTCAGCGTTAAATCACCATATTTATCGTTTTCTGGAAGCATGCTTTTGACGGAAAGAGAGAGCGCTAAACCATCGCCTTGTGTTTTCTTTGTCATCTTTACATCTGGGGCATTAAATGTAGATCGGGCGACTGCTTCGGCGCCTGTATATGTGATCGGTTTCAAATCTGGATTTAAATGTTTATCGTTTTGATAAAAATCGACGCGTGTTAATTTCTCTTGCTGCTTTTCTCGTAACTCGCCAGCATGAAAATATGCAGGGGTCGGGACTTCACCCGATAAGTCGAGGTCAAATGGCAACGCCAACGTTATTTTCTTATCTCTAGGAAGCTTGCTATCCGTAGAACCTAAACCGCGTATCGCAACCCGCAATGCTTGTCCCGCTTTCGCTTTGACACCATAAGATGCATCCCTGCGAATGCGTTGAATGGCACGAGCACCATCTTCTGGTAGTGGCATCGATTCGAGCCCATAGCCATCATTTTTTCCTTTTGATTCTGAAAAGGCGATGGTTCCAGTAAATGCTTGATCTCCCATATTTTCATATTCGACGTCCCACCCGACGAGTTCTTGTTCTTCATTATAGGCTGGGGCAATCGAACAGACACCAAGTACATCGATTGGTTTGACTTCTTTAAACGTCTCACAGATCTCCGTCATGACTTTAGTTGAATGTCGTTGCAGTGGTGCAGCCATTTTTGCCTTATTGTCATCATGGCTATACCAATTAAAGTCTTTCATATTAATGATGTGCGGAGGACTGTCGAGAGAAGGTAGTTTCACCACATGATAGGCATGGTTTCGTAGCCCGAGACGAACATAGCCGCCTTCTTTTAAAGCTTTATCGCTATAATGATCGCCATCATTAAACTTGACCCAGGCTGTATCACCAGGAGCTTGGAGCTGGAGACCATGACCATAGTTATTGTCATCATCAGCCTGAGACTCTTCCGCGTCTTTCTTTGTTGTAAAATAGTTCTGCGTAAATGCGACAGGTTCATGTCCTGTGCTCAGCGCACATATATGCCAGCATCGATTGTGCTGATCTGGTATGACAGCGACTTGCCCCGAAATATGTGATGTTGCCAGTTTAGGCGATATTTCGGTTTTGGGAGCGTGCCCAAATAATTGACCTTCGTTACCCTTGGCGCGAAAGTGTCGTCCGATATGGGCATGCTCTTTGAGGCTGTTGATTAAATTAGATGCGATATGGGGTAATTGAATACGAAAATCAGGAATGGCTCGACTACCGTTATTAAAAATCTCCCTCAATGAAGCGAGGTGAGACATCATGTCATGCCAATTGGTCGGCTGGTTGATATTTTTAAATAAAATTCGGTGAGATTTTTGGAAAAGCTTTTGTTGTTCCATTGGCATTGTAGATTGTTTCAGTTCGTTGATTGTCATCTGGGAGAGTAGACGAAGCTTGTTGACGAACTGTTCAGGGTTTTGAGAAATATGAACTGCAATTTGTGATGCCCAAAGAATTGATTTCGTATTGATTTCACCATTGATATCTTGATAGTTGAGAACACTGGGTAGGATCTCTTGTGCGGACTGATCGAGTGTTAGATGAAAGACGTCTTTAATGCCTAGGAAAGAGTCCATAATTGTAAACCAATCGTCGCGAAGGTCTGAAGTACGCGTGTACTCTTTGAGTTGACGAAGGTGGTCCAGCGTTGTT
>JAHDGS010000003.1:24965-62481 GCA_020627505.1 Myxococcota bacterium | reverse complement strand
TTGTTTTAGGATCAAACTATGTCATTTATATCTTCAAAAACGGCTCAACTCGCGAGTACAGTGATCGCGACAGTATTTCTGTCACTTACAACAGGGTGCACCGAGCCAACCTTAGGTGCTGTTTGTAGTATTCAAGATCCTTCTCAGGCGCGTCAACTTGTACGCCAGGAGCCAGGCCGCACAAATATCGCGCTCGAGAGTCATGTGTGACTGCAACATGCGTCAGTTCTGATGAAAGCCGTCCATATTGTACAAATCAATGTGACACAGATGCCGACTGTGTCGGCGTCGAAGGTTTCGTTTGTCGGCAAGCGACTTCATATTCTGAGCTTGGGTGTACAAACTGGACGCCTGAAGAAGATTGCTTCCCCGGCGGCGTACCTTCAACTGAGCCGAGGAAGTTTTGTATTGCGGAAAGTAAAGAAATTATTGCAGATTGGGATTTAGAGTATGGCAATGCTGAGGCTGTTCCAGAAGATTGGGATTGTAATCCAAGTTTTTATGGCAGTGGTGACGGATGTGATTGTGGTTGTGGTTTGATCGATCCAGATTGTGGTGGGGATCAAACAGATGCCGCTTGCGGACTTGGGCAACGACTCGAAGCACAGTGCGCTCCACGACTTCAAGATGAAGGGCGCTGCGCCTCATTGGCGTTAGAGGTCTATGTGCACTGTAAGTCTTCTGCACCATGTGTGCTCTCTTCTGATAACACAACCTGTGGAAGCTCTGGCTCATTATGTGTTTCAACGCCAGCTTCAGAAGGATCCAGTGGCGGTTAACCTGATTCGTATATGTGTGTTGATACTTTCAATCGTTCAATGCACATGCAGTAAAGCGCCGACACAACAGGTGTTACCTGAATCGACGCCTCAAGCAGAACAGATTGAGTCATCTTTTTGTCAAAAACATACGGAACTTCCGCAACGAAACTTACCTGAAGCATTATTAACACTCTCAGATAAAACCACGATACGTGCCCGAGTGGCCGACACAGCCCAAACACGGCAATTCGGTTTGATGTGTGAACGACAACTCGCCAACAATGAAGGCATGCTCTTCTTATTTGAACATATGCGTGTACAATCATTTTGGATGAAAAATACACTCATCCCATTAGATATGATTTTTATTGATGAGAACGGAATTATTGTCGGAATCATTGAAGATGCCAAGCCACTTACGACAACGAGTCGAACAGTTGGCACGCCGTCTCAGTATGTCCTTGAGCTTAAATCTGGACAAGCATCCGCATTTGGTTTACGCAAAGGTCAACATTTGACCTGGATAAAACTATGATACACGACTACGGCGGACACAGTCCGAATATTCATCCTGAAGCGTTTGTTCACCCTGATGCAACAATCATCGGTCAAGTGACAGTGGGTCGCGGATCAACAATATGGCCTGGTGTCGTTCTGAGAGGAGATATGGGCGCCATCATTATCGGTGAAGAAACCTCAATCCAGGATGGTAGTGTTGCACATATGACAGAAGGTTGGTCAAAAACGGTTGTCGGTGACCGTGTGACTGTCGGGCATAAAGCATTACTCCATGGCTGTGTGATCGGAAACGATTGCCTAATCGGAATGGGCAGTATCTTGATGGATAATGTCGAAATCGGTCAGGGGTCACTCATCGCAGCAGGCACGCTGCTATCTCCACACAAGGTCATTCCAGAAAAAACATTTGTGCGCGGCATGCCTGGAAAAATAATCCGCCCTGTTTCAGAAAAAGACGAAGCCATGATTAAAGGCAGCCATCAAACCTACGTCGAACATGGCGCTGTTTACCGAGCGCACTTCTCGAAATAATTCAACATGACGGTCATTAAGGTGTGGTTGTTTGCCCTGGTAAAATACCAACGCATTCTTGACTCGAGTTAAGTCCTGCAGGCGCAGCATTGACGACAATCTCGCCACCTGGTTCAGGTGTATATTCAACGCCATACATCTGAACCGTAATCTGATCCTCTAAAAGAGCCCAACCACTGGTACAGCCAGCCGCTGTTTGGCAGCGTGGCACGTCAACAAACTCACCATCGCCTGTTCGACTGACCTGAACAGACATGAGATTCACATTTTCAGGTGGCTCTCTCAACTTAACAAAGTCGAACTGAGCACCAGCTCGAGCAATCTCAGCCAATGTTTGCCCAAAACTTTGATTACAAATACTGCCTGCAATACCTGGTGTATTCATCAAATCCATCACGTTGTAATAACGTGTTGTTGCGTCAGAGAGACAACATCGCTCACCAGGTGTTGTTAAATCATTTGCGAGAACCAAACCTCTGCATGCACCGCCCGTATATGTGCACTGTTGCGGTGTATCTGTCGAGCTTTGTCCCTCGCGAGCACCCACTTGCGACGTGCTCCCAAATGCCTCTACGCAATTTGTCGAAGGCTGCCCATTGGTATCAATCACACAACCACCGTCGGTCACAAGCTCACCCGAAGCATTCAAACCAGCACCACCAATGACTGCCATTTGAACCTCATGATCTTCATACTCATTAAAGAACCGACCATATTCTGTCACTGAAGTCAGCAGATAATTGAGCTGTCCATAGCAAACATCTTGAACTGTAAAATCAAGGCCTTTGGGAAGCGGCGGATTTGCTGTCGCACTATCGTCAACACAATTCAAACGTGGCTCATTCGGATAATTAAAGCAGGCTGTCCCCCCAGCTGCATCTGAAATACAAAATTCTTCAAAGCCTGTTGTCATGCCTTGACTCACTTTTGAGGCGACAACCTGCTCGACGTACTCTTTCATACGATCTTGATCGTATGAACAATCATCTTCATCTGTCAGATAGATCAACAAGAGTTTTGAACCATCGCGTAAAAATAAATCTTTGTCCGCTGGGCATTGCGAGTCTTCTCCATCAAGAAAAGCGCGGGCTGCTTCTAAACCAGCCTCCATCGGGCTTCCATAAATACCAATTTGTTGCATCAAGTCACTAAACTTTTGCGAGGTCGCTGTGTCTTTCGTTAAGAAACGATCTGTGCCCCACGAAGCTGCTGACTGCAAACATCCCCGCTGCGGCGCAGGTCCCTGTCCATTTGCAACAAAATCAACTTCTTCACATCCTTTCTGAGCCGAAAATGTTGCATTATTAACTGCGCTGGCAAAATCACATTTCGATACATCTGTTGTGATAACGCCAAAACGATAATCAACTTGATAAGCATTTAGGACATCAATGAATCCACAGTTGTCTCGAACTTGTTGCTCGAAAACATCACGCGTCGGCTTACACAAAGGGTTTGCCGCACATGCCGCATCGTCTAAACTCCCGACGCCAGAGGCCGGACAAGACGCACGCGAAAATTGTGCAGCCAGTTTTGCTTGCTCTTGACTCATCGAACCCGAGTTGTCGACCACCAATAAGATATCAAGTGCTGAAGCTTCAGGTCTAACTGTGCGGGCGTTCAAAGACTCTGTCTGACATGTTTCGACCGCTTCAAAGATATGATCGTTACATCCAACCAGTCCACCAAAAGACAGTATTCCAAAGATAGCGCTTAAACCAATGCGAGCCGTAAAGTATGTTGCGTGTGATAATATGTTCATCTTTAATCCTATGAACTAAAGATGCCAAAAACCCAGCTTAAACGCTAATTTAAAGACTCAAAATCCGGCAAGACAGCACAGTCTTAGATTTGCTGTCCAGGAAGGACACCAACACATTCCTGCTCGCTATTGAGCCCTTCGGGTGCAGCATTCACAATAATTTCACCACCCGCTTCAGGAATAAACTCTGCCCCATACAACTGAACACGAACACGGTCGTCAAGTAAGTCCCATCCAGATAAACATGGGTCCGTTGTGCACTGGGGCACAGTCACCAAATCTGAACTACTATCTTTTCGAATAAAGACCGAAACCAATGCCTCATTTTCCACAGGTTCAGTCAACTGCACAAAGTCAAACTCAGCACCAGCACGGGCAATTTCCGCCAATGTTTGTCCAAAACTTTCATTACAAATACTGCCTGGAATACCATTGCTGCCAACACCTTGCATCACTTCGTAGTAACGTGTTGTCGCATCAGCGAGACAACAGTGTTCACCCGAGGCGGTGTTGTTTGGTAGCAACTTCTCATGGCACAGAGATGAACTTGGGTACTCACACTTGTCCGGTGTGTCTGCAGTTTGGTTATTATATCCTTCACTAACAACGGTCCCATTACTCCCTTTAAGCGCCGTACAGTCAGTATTGGGCTGACCATCTGCCCCAATAAAACAACCCGTGCTTGTTAAAAATTCACCCGTTGCACTCGGACCACCACCACCAATCACAGCAAGTTGAACTTCATGATTTTCAAATTCATTGAAGTACCTAATATACTCTGTCGTCGGAATAAGTAGTTCAGGATTATCATAGCATAGCGCCTTATTAGCTGGCCCACTTCCCTGCCCAAAGGAAAAAGATGGTATATCTGTGCCATCACATTTTAAATCAACTTCGCGTGGATATTCGTAGCACGGGCCATCAAGACCATCAGCACAAAATGATGTGCTTGAAAATTCTGCAAATCGCGCTTCAAATTTAGCCGCATCAAATGAGCAATCTTCCTCATCTGTTAGGTAAATAATGAGCAGCTTCGAACCAGGTCGCAAAAATTCTTGTGCGTGATTTTCGCAGCCGGATCCAGGTGCGGCAGTTCCTTCAAGAAATAGGCGAGTTGCCTCTAAACCAGCCTCCACTGGGGCACCATGTATACCTATTAAATTCATTTGTTGTGTAAATTTGTTTTGAACATCAGCTGTTGAGCGGTCGATATAAAGCCCGCCAAGCGCTTGACTCTGTAAACAACCACGTTGAAACGCTTGTGTTGTCGCCGTTTGTGTAAAATTAATTTCGTCACATCCCTTGCGACTTGATGGGTTATCAGGGTGACTTCCAAGATCACATTTCGAGATATCTGTCGTCAACAAACCTAAACGATAGTCCGCTTGATACGCATTGAGAATATCGATAAACCCGCAGTTATCCTTGAGTTGCGCATCGAAAACATCACGTGTCGGTCGGCACAAAGGGTTCGCGGCACATGCAGCCGCATCAAGATTTGCAACATTTGACGCCGGGCACGCCGGATTTGAAAATTGAGATGCAAGCTTCGCCTGCTCCTGACTCATCGAGCCGGAGTTATCAACCACCAATAGAATATCCAATGCTTGCTCTTCAGGGCGCGGTTTAGCTTCACTCAATGATTCTGTCTGACATGTTTCAACCGCCTCGAAAATATGATCGTTACAAGCCATTGAACCCACAAGACAGGCACTCAACATCGCATATTGATATCGTCGCATAAACCCTCCTCATATAGAATAGGGCAGTTCTCAGTGAGAAGCGAATACGATCTTTGCCGGACATGATCCTGTCACGGGTTGAAACGATGAGACGGCTTAAATGACTACATCTGCATCGCGACAAGTGCGAAGATGGCGATACCAACAATACCAACGTCACACGCCATCGCCGTCAGAAACTTATTTCGAGCACGCTTTTTACTATCTGTATTTCCAAGCCAGAACATCATACTTTTAAATGAGTTATATCCCGGGATGACGTTTAACAGCCTAAAAAAACCTGAACCACTTTCTCGTCGATTGAGATAATCATAAATAGCTCGCATCCAGTTTGGTGATGCTGTTTCACAAGCAGTGGTAACGCGATAATTCCAGCGCCGTTTGAAATGTGAGAATGACGTCACGGGACGCCGCGTATGTTCGATTTGCGCAACCATTTTTCTTCCCCCAAAAAGAAATGATCGGATTTGATGTTTATATTATAGAAGATCTCTTAGACGCCTCCAAAAAATCGACCGATATTGTCTCGTTTTCGTACTTTGGGGTCACGCTGTATAAGGGATATGTCCCATCCCCCTCGAAGCCACCGCACAGGTCGCTGGCTTCTCCCCCCAATCGAGATGTCGCGGCTACTGCATTTTTTGTCTTCAAAGGGTCACTGCCGGGTCACTGCCGGGTCACTGCCGGGTCACTGCCGGGTCACTGCCGGGTCACTGCCGGGTCACTGCTTGAAAAATATTGTGCCTTCAGTAGCAATATAAATTTAATAAAATTAGGTTCTTATTTTTTATTTTAGGTATTCTATCAAATACATTATGGCAGAATTAATGCGCCAATATCAGCATCTTTCTCTTTATAAAGTTGCTTATACACTTGCCAAGAACCAACGACCTTTTTGACATATTTCCGAGTTTGTTCAACCGGAATAGACTCAACCCAAGCATCGATGGTTTTCGGATATTGTGTTGTCCGCCATTTTTTGACGTTACCAGGCCCCGCATTATATGCGGCAATCGCCAAAAATGGGTGTTTCAAGCCATTCAAACGGCGCATCAAATGATTTGCGCCCAACTGCGCATTGTAGAAAGGTTCTTTCAAGCGCTCTGGTGTAGAGTCAGGCAGTTTTCCGAGTCGAGCTTCTTCAGCAGCTGTTCTTGGCATCAGTTGACATAAACCTGTCGCACCTGCCCAAGAAATGACTGACGCGTTAAATGCGCTCTCTTCACGTGACAAGCCTTGTAATAGATCAGGATCACCATTATGTTTGGCCATCGCTTGCTCAAAAGCTTCGCGATACACTAGAGGATATGATTCCTCCCAAAACGGTCGTGCTTTGTGTTGTGTCGATAGAACATATGTGCGACTTGGGTCTTCAGGCAGTAAGGCAAAGCCAGCACGTCGGTACACCTGATGCCCACCGGCCATATTGCCGGCTTGACGCCGCATTTGAGCCATCTTTGATACCAATTCGAGCGGATAGTTTTTAACAGAAAGTCGGCGCAGAAGTCGCTCAGCAAGTCCTACAAAACCAGCTTCAAAAAGGGCAGCATATTCGTCAAGAGAAATATTATTCAAATAACCTTGGCTTGCTCGCTGTTGTTGTTTTCCTCGAAAAAATCGTTGTGCAAAACCATCATCCAGGTTTGGACATTGTGAGAAGTCAAAGTTCTTTTCTTTAACCAGCAGCGATTTCGCAAGACGCCCATAATAACTTGCCGGTCGATTTGTTGCCAGATGACTCAACCCACATAATCCCTGAAGATATTGTTGTTGCGCTATATTTGGTGAAAAGTTTTTTAGACTTGGAAATGCTTTCAACCGTGCGATCCAATATTGGAATTGGTCGTGCCCGAGCACAGATAAAGAAACGCGTGTGTCATTTAAACCACTCAGTAGAGCATTGATTGCTTCTTCGACTGCACCGCGACTCGCCTGTCGAAAGGCATATTGAAAACGTGCATATTCATTCATATCACCGCTCGGATATGTCTCATATGCTGTACGAAAGACCGCTTCAGCTTGAATGTTTTTTTTGTTTTTTAATAACGTCTTCGCTTTCCAAACCATGACATCATCGGTCAGCGTTTCTTCAGGATAAGCTGATATAAATGAATCTAAAATGCGCAGTTCGGTCTTCTTTCGAAAAGATGTTACACGCGCCCGCATATAATGGGCCTTCATTTTCCATGGTTCTTCACACTGTTGTTGTACCGTAAACAGGGCATCCTCTGCTTTTTGATAATGTCTAATTTTTCGATAAGTTTTCCCAAGCGTATATCGCAGTTCACAACTTTCATCTGTTGCGACCCACTTCTTTGGCATCAGTTCTTCCGCAAGTTTCAACACTTGATCATTTAAATGCGCGCGCTGCAATGTCCTCAAACGCTTTAGCTGAATATCTCTTGAAAATGTTTTGACATATTTATTTTTGTAACGTCTTTGCGCTGAATCTGTATCCGCTAATTCCCCATAGACCATTTCAGCTGAGCCAGCTATCGTCATATATTGAAGCGCGATTGTCGCCAATGCTTCACGCTCTTCGCGCTCGTGTAAACCCAGACGAATCTTTAGCCATGTCGATTGATGTTGTTTGACAATTTTTTGGCGCTCTGGACTCGAAAGGCGTTGTAGTAACTCAAGAATCACGGTTGGAAGTTGACCAAATGTCGAGCTGTTTAAAACGATGTGCACAGCTGCCGCCGTTTTTTGACACTTGGCGTAGGCCAAATCATATGCAGCCTGCTCAGTTCGCCCGTCGACGCTTTGTGGCTGAAACGCCTGACAACCCTCGGCATGACTTTGATAGCCGTAGGTACACATCAAGACAGTTAACCAGACTATGATTCGATGATTCAGCATATAATTGACAATAATAATGCATTCTCTCAATTGCCAATTTTGATACAATCTGAAGTAAACATTTCATTTTTTGGCATGTGAAAAAAGATCTTGTTACAGTGTGTTGTCTACTTAGGCAAAGGAGCCATGATGAACCGATCCTATTTTGGTTTAAAAACCCTGACCACAGCGTCTTTTCTTTTCGTGTTTGCAACCCTCACGGGCTGTCCTGATGACGACCAGCCATTGGTTGATGCAGGTCCAGTTGAAGATGGTGAAGATGATAGCGTTATTCCTAACCCGACTGACGAGTGTGGGAACGGCGTTGTCGATACGGGTGAATTCTGTGATATCAGCGGTGTTGGTAACGACAAGTGTCTAACTGAACAAGAATGTAACCAAGCCCGAAATGGCGATCCATGTTGGAAAACAACATTTACACAACTCGATCCAAACAATGCCTGTACAAGACGCTGTGAAGTCGAACAGGTCTCTGCGCCTGCCGATGGCGATGGGTGTTGCCCACCTGGAGCTGATGGCCAAACAGATACCGATTGCCCAAGTAGTTGCGGTAATGGTGCGATCGATGATGGCGAAACCTGCGACAATGGTAATGGGTCGCCAACCCCATGCCCAACATCTGAAACATGCATCGATAATGATCCATGTACAAACGAGTTACTTGTGGAAAATGGCTGTCAAAGTGAATGCCAAATCACAAACGTCGCTGCAGGCGAGATCGATCAGTGCTGTCCAGCTGGAGCTGACGCAAGTTCTGACCCAGATTGCGATGCCATTTGCGGTGATGGCATTGTCTCTCTCGGAGAACGTTGTGACGACGGACCAAACACAACCGAAGCTTGTCCAACAATCGCTGATTGTGATGACAGCGATCCGTGTACGGTTGATTCTGTCGGTGGCGAAGGGTGTCAGAAGCAATGTGTTCGGGTTCCTGCGGCACCTGGTTCAGCAGACCAATGTTGCCCTGCTGGTGCCACACATGAAACAGATCCCGATTGTGAAGAGCCGACTGTCGCATGTGGTAACGGTGTGATCGATGAAGGTGAACTCTGTGATGATGGCGAAGGTTCGCCGCGTCCATGTCCGACAGCCGTGAACGACTGCCCTGCTGGACCATTGGCTGATGCATGCGAGAGCTATGCTGTCCGTGGTACTGCATCTGCGTGCTCAGCAGAGTGCTTCATTGTCAGAAATACAGAGCCAACCGATAATGATGGTTGTTGTGCAGATCAATCTACAACTTCAAAAAGTGAGGATAACGATTGTCCTGCAAGTGTGACAACTTATGGTGAATGTGCTGCAAAGATAGATTGTATCGACCAAACGGATGATTGTATTCCTTTTGCCTATCTAAGTGGTCGTTCAATCTGTACACCTGGTTGTGACGAAACAAGTGGGCATTATGGCTCGACATGTCCTCTTGTATCCAGCGAAATTCTAGGTGAACCAGCCTCAGAGTTTTGCATCACCTCTGCTTCAGGGTCAGATGTTTCTCTGCCATATTGTATGCCTGTGGCAAACACACCATACTTTGATGAGAATATTAGTGATTGGGAACTTCTTCCTGCGAACGAAGGTGACACTTACTCTAACATTGTCGATGAACCGCTCGGCCAAGGTAAGAAAGACATTTATTTTATGAGAACAGGAAATGTCACAGAACGTGAACTTTGGCGTGTTGTTGTTTATCCGAACTTCTCTAGCTTCCTGTATCCTGAGATTACAATTCGTCGACAGCAATTCCTGCGTACAACTGGTGCCGCATGTTCCTCGAATGAATTCTCTTCGTGGTGTGATTTCTATGTTGATGCAAACTTAGACAATCATCGGATGTGGGTTGAGATCGATGGTGGGACAGATGACTCACCAGAAGGAACAAGAACATACAGCGTCTTGTTTACGAGAAATCCAGGCTAGCTTATCACGTGTGTGATGATAGAGGCCATGTTGAAAGACATGGCCTTTTTTGTTGTAGATTGCTAATATAGGACCATGGAATGGGTTTATGCATTAATGGTCGCAACGTCGGTACCGCTTTCGATTATCGGTGGTCTTTTTTACATGGGTAAAAACTACACGTTGAGCAAGAAACAACGCAAAGAACTGATGGCCCATATTGACACGATCAGAGGTGAGAACGTCGCTTTGAGGGGGCGTCTTGAAGTTTTAGAGAATATCGCAATCAGTCTGTCTGATGGTGAAGTGTCACCAGACGAGGCAGCACAATTCGAAGAACTCGAACAAACGATTCGACGTACCCATTCTTAAAGCCTCGATACAGATCAGCCCAGAAGTGCGCCAAAATTGACATTTCTGCCTATATGTCTTGTACACACATAGGAGGAAAATATGCGTTTCAATGAATTAAGTGCAACCAATCAGGCCTGGTTTTTATTTGAGCTACAACAAGCCAATGTCCGTTTGGATGATTATAACCCAGATGTTGTCGAACAACTGCTCGATCATGCCGTGGACTCATATCAAGCGTTACGTGATGAACAAACAACCTTTATCGAGGAATATGGCTCAGAAGAAGGTGAGGAATTGCTCCCTGACATCACACTAAGCCATCATGAAGCAGCATGGGCAGCGCGTACCTTGGTTGCCTATGGGCCTGAGGCGACCAATGTGCCGACATGGAATAGCGTTCCGGAGAGAATTCGAACATATATTAAAAACAAGATGGGTGATGAATTCGATTACATGACCGATGCCGGTCGCGACTTCACAATCATCGATGCAGCGAAGAACCTTGGCCGAACTGATGCAATTTCTTATGCCGACATCGATGCATTTTTAGCTGAGCGTGAAGGCCCTATCGAAGTCGTGGAAGCTGTTGCGATGGCCGAGATCACCATCGCGGGCGAAACAATGGAAATACCCATCACTCAGTAGATTACATCTCAATATATGGGTACATTTGTTCAACAATGCGTTTCAATAGTGTTGAATAACCTGAATCAATCTCAATGGGAATATCATCAAGTGTTGTCTTAACGGTATTCCCATTTTGTTGATGAAACCACACACCCTCTTGAGTTTGGAGACTGCTAAACAGATCATCAAAAAAATATTGGCGCTCTGTTTTATTCAGTAACGTCACATTCACATCTGCATCTTCATACAATGTCGGTTCAGTGATTCGGATATGTTCAATATCTTTATTGGATAAATCGATCTGAAGAGACGAGATATACATTAGCTTTGCGCCTTGAGTCCATTTTCTAATGCCCGCTCTAGCAACACACCGATGTCAGGCATCGCGTCAACGATATATCCGTGCCCCTTTGGTCGTATGCTCTTATAGAGCCCACGGAGTTGCTTTTGAGTGACACGCTCAGCTTTTCGATCAATGATCTTGAGCCATCCATCCGTGATCTGATCTTTATTCTCCTCAAGAATACGACCGAATCCTGCGACCTCACCAACACGTGTCACATGCGCTTTATACAATGGTTCAAGCTGCTCGATTCCCTCATCAAGTAGACGATCTAAAATATTATCAACAGCACCCGGAACCGCTTTCTCCAACGTCTTCAATCCGCCTTTGAGCGCCATGCCCTTTAAACCTGTCATCTGACTGACACGTGAACGCACCAATGCAGCACCATCGTTGATGATATGACGTCTCTGTAGTGACGGTGCAATGAGTAAGTCATATAGGGTTTTATGTTCAGTCATAAAGTCTCCTCGTACCTTAAAAGCCAAGGTAGGCGGTCGGTGAATCGACGCATCGCTTCTCCTCGATGTGAAATCGCCGATTTTTCTACGGCTGTCAACTCTGCCATCGAGCGTTTTTGCCCATCTATCTCCGACTGAGGACGGAATAATGGATCATAACCAAAACCATTTTTGCCCTGTGGTGATCTTAATATTTCTCCCGCACATGTCCCCCGTAATAGAAATATCATATCAGTGTGGCGATGCCATATCGCGAGCACGCAATGAAAAGACGCATGACGATCTTCAATGTCCGCGAGCTGCGTTAGCAGAAAGTCGTTATTCGCTGTGTCACCAACACCACGCCCTGCCTGTTCAGCAAACCGTGCCGAAAACACACCAGGTGCTCCATCTAACGCATCAACACATAATCCGCTGTCATCCGCAACGACAAAGTCATAGTTTTTTACTTCAATCAATTCGCGACATGCTGCACGAACTTTTCGAAAAGCGTTATCTTCAAAGTAAATGCCATCTTCAACAGGGTCGAAACGAGTTGCATCGATTTCTTTCAATGTATCAACCGCAACCCCGTCAGGACAAAGTGAAACCAATTCACGTCTTTTCTTTTCATTATTTGTTAAGATAAGAATACGTGTCATACGTTTTGTGCAAGTGCCTTATTTTGAAGGTCACACAGCGTTGCAATCGCGCTCAAACCTTGATCTAAAATCGCATCGACTTCTTCACGGGTCATCGCTTGCCCTTCAGCCGTGCCTTGTACTTCAATGATCCGACCATCTTTTGTGGCAACAAGATTGAAGTCAGTATCGATATCCACATCTTCGACATAGCACAAATCCGTCAAGATATGGCCGTCTTTAATACCCAGGGAAATCGCTGCCAATTGTGATGTCACGATATCTGAAACAGAAGCTTTCACATCATTATTCGCTTTGACAAGCGATTGAATAGCGAGCATCACTGCAACATAGCCCCCTGTAATCGCTGCAGTTCGTGTGCCACCATCAGCTTGAATCACATCACAATCGACATTCAGGGTACGCTGACCAATTTTTGAAAGATCGACGATATTTCTGAGCGAACGACCGATCAGTCGTTGAATCTCTGAAGCACGACCATCAGGACCATTCTTCGAACGACGACGACGTTCATGCGTCGATGCAGGAAGCATATCATAGCTCGCGGTGAGCCAACCAAGCTGACTTTTCACCCGCCATGATGGTACCCGCTCCTCAATCGTACACGTGACGAGCACCTTCGTATCACCAAAACTCACCAAGACACTACCTGGATGGTGTTTAATATAGTGGGGTTCAAATCGGATGGGTCGTAAATCAACTAATTGTCGGTCGTCATGTCTTTTCATTATTCGGTCCTTTGATACATACCATTACCTAAAAATAAAGCACACGCCAATGCCGTCATGGCTGATAAATGCACCGCATGATTGTGACTTGCACCAAATATCATGACCGGTATAACACAAATATGCGCTTACTTCTGACTTGTTCGATTATCATGTCTTTTATATTCGCTTTTGGTGCCTGCCCTGATGAGGAAGCAGTACCATTGATTGAAGCGCCAAAGGTTGATGCTGGGCCACCGCCTGTGACAACGGGCACAATTTCAGGCAGATATTGTGCGCCGGAAAATTCAATCGGTATTGCAGATGCTCGCGTGTATATCGAACTTAGCCCCGCGTCGGATGCCGAAACTCAATACATCGAAACCCAAACAGATGGTGAAGGTCGATTCTTATTGACCGATGTCCCTGAAGGCACTTACACAGTCTTTATCGAACGGGCTTCTTTTGTCGCGGAACGTGAAAACATCAGTGTATTTGCAGGTCAAACAACCCCCATCGATGAGTCAAGTTGTACACAGCCAAAACCGCCTCGTATGCTTGTCTACACTGGTATCAACGATCGTGTCGAAACGGTGTTAGAAGAACTCGGTTTCACCGATATGGTTATTCGACGAACGGCTTCTGGTGGGGCATTCTTCGGAGATGTCTACCCCAATTGGATGCGCAATGAATGGATGAACTACGAACGGATTGAAGGCTTCGACATTATGTTTATCAACTGTTCCGTCAACGAAGAGCCATTGGCTTATCTTCTCCCCGAAGAAAAATTTCAAGTTTTTCAAAATTTACGGCGCTTTGTTTCTGAAGGCGGAACCATTTATTTTTCCGACTTCGGCGGTGATATTCTGGAGCTGCTTTATCCAAATGCTGCAGATTGGATAGGTGATGATAAACACACAAATGGTATGCGTGCACTCGATAATCAATTGATGGATGTCGAGATTGTCGATCCGACCCTCGAAGAATTTGTTGAACTCTCAACATTCAAGCTGACATTTAGGGGAGCCAATATGGTGGTTCCAAAAACACTTGGCCCTGGTTCGACTGCGCTGCTTAATACAAGTCTCTACGTTAGACCACAAATTATTCAGCCTGAAAATGGTCCTTCATGCGCAGAATTTTGTGGTGACCAACATCCATCCGGTTGTTGGTGTGAAGAGAATTGTATTGAAGAAGGTGATTGTTGTTACGATTATGAGTTTAGTTGCGGACAATCAATTGAGCGGAATGATACATGTCGTGGTCGATGTAACCAAAAGTTTACGGCTTGCTATTGCGATTATCGAGCGTGTGTTCTTCGGCCAAGATGTTGTCAAAAAGTCGATCCAAAATGTGAAGGTGAAACCTGTCAACGCGAAAATAGATGTTGCCTCGATAACAAAGAGCATTGTGAAGTCACATGTCCAAGTGTCACACAATGTTGCGATGATTTTTCAGAACAATGTGAAGTTGTGGAAGAGCGAATAGATTTCAAAACAGCAATCGCATTCATCCATCAGCCGCCCCAAAACGATCCGTTGACCTCAGGCCATATCATCTTTACGTCGTTCCATCATGCCGCACGTGGCCACGATGAGCGCGTTGATCCTGATATGGAAGAAGATTTTGAAGCAGCTCAGAAATTTCTTCATGGGCTGGTATTCTCACTATAGTCTCCCAAAAAGGCGATAACCGACTAAATTTGAATAGCTAATTGTATATTTTATTTTGTGCAGATACCCTGTTGTCCAGTGTATATTAATTTGTCATAAATCAATAATGATCAATACTGGAGCCAATATGAATCGTTTTCTCCTCAGCGCACTCCTTTTGACCTCTACATTTGTCCTCAATTGTAATTGTGATCCGGTCGAAGAACTCGCACGTGTACCAACCCCTGGTGCCATCACGGGTAAATTTTGTGCGCCTTCTGGTAATCAAGGTATTGGTGGTGCGCGTATTTATATCATTACAGAACGTGATGAAGTGTTTGAAACATTGAGCGATACAGATGGAACTTTCTTATTAGAAGACTTGCCTGATGGAGAATACACCGTGTATCTGCAAAGCGGATCGTTTAGAACAAATGTCCAAAACGTCGCCGTGGTCGAAGAGACCATCACAGAGCTCGAAGACGAAGAGTGTATTCAAGCAGAAGACCCAACCGTTTTCGTTTATGATGGTCACGATACGATTCAATACGTGCTAGATGATATCGGTATAGAATACACCCTCAAAGAAACCCACACGCAAACCGATCCTGATGAACGGCCTGTAGAATCTTGGATGCTCGAACATTTCTCGAGCTATGAATCAATCGCAGACGCTGATATTTTGTTTATTAATTGTGGCGCGCATGAGTGGTCATTTGAATTTCTTTCAGAAGAAGATGAAGCACTCGTTTTCGGAAATCTCAAACGGTTTGTCGATGAAGGCAAAGCGATTTATGTTTCAGATTGGTCGTATGATATTCTGGAAAAAATCTATCCTGATGCTGTCGACTGGTTGGGTGAAGACACTGTGCTTAATGCGGCAGAGCATGCTGGTGATTTTCATGACATGCCATCACAAACGCTTAAAGGCACCGTTGTTGACCCATCTATGGAAGCATTCTTAGGTAAAGCTGAAGTCGATATTTCGATTGGTTACACTGTTGCCATCCCACAAGCACTTGGTCCAAATACGCGTGCACTCATCACTGCAGACGTATATGTCACGGGTGAAAGTAACTTTACGAATGGACAACCTGATATAGATTCAAATGCGAACAATCGACCTGATCCAGCGACTGGTAGCTGTGAAGGCATCTGTGGCGGACAAGCGGACTCAGGGTGTTGGTGTAACGAAGCATGTGTTGAGCATGGTGATTGTTGTTCCGATTACGCGTCGGCTTGTTCAGGCGGAAATGGCGGTGGCGCAGGTGGTGCTAACAGTTGTCAAGGTAAGTGTGGTGATGATTACGATCCAGAATTAAATTGTCAGTGTAATGATCGCTGCGCTGAATTTGGCAACTGTTGTGATGACTATAATAGTGTCTGCGGTGGCGGATCGAATCAAAATCTAACCAATGAGTTTTCATGTGCCAATGCGTGTGGTGGCGATCGCCGTTGGGCAAGTTGTCAATGTACACCTGAATGCCTCAAAGACGGACGAGAAACGAAAGGCTGCTGCGCCGATTTTGATGATGTCTGTACCCTTGAAAATGAGGGAACAGTTCTCACTGAAGTGCCCATCTTATTGGAATATCTCCCAGGCGAATCTGCACTCAATTCCGGTCGTGTTATTTTCACATCATTTCATAATAATGATGATAATGCTGGTGACTTAGGGAAAGTGTTAGAAGGAATTATCTATTCACTATAGAAATAACCCATATAGCGCTATAAACACCTAATTTTAATACGAATCATATAAATCGGTATATGCTCTTATTTCAGCAATCCGAGTGCTAATGTCTGCCATCTCCATTCTGAGATATTTCACCTTCTTAAAGGACTCAAAATTAGTATCGTATCCTAAGAACTTAGCAACAATCATTCCTATAAAATTACAACCTCGAAGAATCTTCCCGCCAGCTGGTCCCATTTTCTCGTCAAGCAATTCAAGATCTATCGCATCTTTAATCGTCTCTGCCAGCTTTCCTTCTCGTTGTTTTAGTGACAGATGAGCCTCTTCTAAATAGTAATGAGCTTCAATTGGGGCCAAATCGCCTGAAATATCGTAACCAGCAGAGATTTCTCCTAGATATCTGATCCGCTCTAATGAAATCATGTGTCTCCCTTCATTTATTATATAATAAGAGGCATTTTATATTCTGCCTCGGACTTTTGACCGAGTTGATGATAAACTCGAGCTATGGACGCCAACCAACAACTCATTTTTGATTATTTAACAAGCGGCCAAAAACTTCCTAGTCGAAATAAAAACAAGGACTTATACCATAACCGTCACATTGCTGAAGCATTCTCAATGATTCGACGGCTTCGACTCATTCGCGATCAAATCCGGTCAAATAAATATCATGTCGATGTCGATCCCCAAATACAGGTATGTCTCATACTCTCTTTGATCACAGCAAACGAGCGATTTCCGCACGGCGATCGGCTTCGGTATTATTTTTCGAAAGAAGAGTGGCGCATATATAAAGATTGGCTTTTTGAGGGCGTTGACAATTAGGTACATCAAGCATAGAAAATGAGCTGGTTCAATGGTGAACCCAAGATCGCTGCGGAGCGAAGCCCTATTCACGCGTTGATTCGGGGTCGTTTTCTCCGCTCTAAAGCGAGGACAAAATGAGTGAATACGCAATCATTGTTGCAGGTGGCAAACAACATCGTGTGACAACAGGCGGACAGTTAAAAGTTGATTTGATGGCGGGTCTTAAAAAAGGTGATTCTGTCACATTTGACCAAGTTCTATTAAGTAAAAATTCAAGCGGTACGCAAGTTGGTACACCACTTGTCAGTGGTGCGAAAGTCACTGCGACCGTTGTCGATAATGGTGAAGATGGTGAGGGTTTCAAAGATAAGAAAGTCATCGTCTTTAAAAAACGTCGCCGTCACGGTTTCCATAAGAAACAAGGTCATCGTCAACGTTATACAATTTTGAAAGTGGATAGCCTCGGCTAATAGTAAGGAGTCAAAAAATGGCACATAAGAAAGGTCAGGGTTCAACCCGTAACGGTCGAGATTCAAATCCAAAGTACCTCGGCGTCAAAAGCGCGGACGGTCAAACCATTCACGCAGGAACAATTATTGTTCGTCAGCGAGGCACAAAGATAAAGCCTGGTAAAAATGTCGGTGTCGGTCGCGACCACACATTATTTGCACTTGAAAATGGCATTGTTCGTTTTGAGCGCGCATTTGGTGGTGGTAAAAAAGCATCTGTTTATGCACCTGAGAACGATCCAAAGTCAACAGGTGAAACAAAAGCATCAGCACCAAAAAATGAAAAAAAGGCTAAGCCCAAAAAAGCTGCAGCCCCAAAAGCGGCACCAAAGGCTGAAAAACCTGCTCCAGCTAAAGCGGATAACAAACCTGACGACTTGAAAAAAATCGAAGGTGTTGGCCCTAAAATTGCTGAGCATCTCACAAATGCAGGCTTTGCAACGTTTGAAGCTGTTTCAAATGCCACTGTAGAGCAACTTCAAGAAGTCCTTACCAATGCGGGGCCTCGCTATAGAATGCACAACCCAGGTACTTGGCCTGCGCAAGCCAAGCTTGCTTTTGAAGGCAAGTGGGATGAGCTTAAGAAATGGCAAGACGAATTGGATGGCGGAAAATAAACTATTCAGTTTGACGACAAAAACCGACGCTTGCCGTCGGTTTTTTTATTTCGGCTCAATGATATATGAATCTACACCGAAATCAACTTCCGAAAATAGTCCGTCTCTAAACTTAAATAGTCCATTCCCGGAATCAGTCATCGAATGGATACGTGTTTGAGGCGCTATATCAGACATGACATTCGCTAGATTTTTGGTCTTTTTCTCTCCTTCGCCATTTTTGCAAGAGAGCAATATCACGTTCCCACCCGGTTTAACATAGTTTGACATCGCATATTTAAGTTGATGGCCATCAGCGATATCAAGATAAAGTGATTCGTTTTCTTGAGAACCAAAGCGTGGGTCAGCTGCGCCTAATGCAATCCTCTCGGCACTGCCATGCCCTTCCAAAATGAGAATATCTATCCCATCCATATGAACTGTGCCCGACATTAATCGATTGTGTAGCTCATGCTCATTGTCAGCAGAGGTGATTAACACATGATATTGTTCAAAAAAATCGTGATAGTTCGATAGCAGTGCTGCATGATTCCAATCTTCATTGCTTCGAACCATTAAAACGGTTGGCTTCTGAATATGTTCTTTAGGCGTTAAAAAATTCTCAAGTATTTTCTTAGGGTATGGAGAGCGGTGGGCCTCTTTCAAACCGAAGTCAGCTAAACGCCGTCCTAACTCATCTCGCTCAGTCCCGAATTGGTCTACGAGCTGAGTGATTGCTTGTATTACACGCTCAGGCGCTTCAGGCGTCATTCGCTCTAAATAATTAAGCAATAATGGATTCTCTTTCACTTTTTGCGAAAGTAAAGCATGGTCGATCAAATCAACAGAAAGCAACGAAGCGACTCCCATAATCGCATGTGGTTTTTTATCAATAAGCTCAGATAATATAACTTTCAATTTCGTGTCGCCGTGTTGTGTGAGTCCTTCTAGCATCGCCTCAAAAAAGAACCCTTCATTGTCAACAAGTGCACTCGGCAACGTATTTAACAAGACCTCACTGATATATTTTTTCTGTTCGAGGTTCATCATCGGGCTCACGGCACTTTCATCTGAAAATTTTCTAGCCCAATGTAAAGGCGCGCTCCGAATTAAGTTTCCGACATCAAGTTCTCGATTTGCCGTAAAGAGCGCCGTCAACAATTCGACCTCTAAATGCGTTGTCCCAAACGCTCCATATTTTTGAATCTCTTCAACACTTAATGATTCGATCGAGCGACCCATCACGCGTTCAAAATTCGGCAATGCGCTCAGGGCTGTCATATCTCGATAAGAGTCATGGCATTGATCGAGTACTTGAAGATGCTTGTCTGTATTTTCAAACAGACTCAAAAAATGTGCCTCGGGATCGAGACCGCTTTTTGTCAATCGGCTAGAAAGCGCCAATAGGTACTTTAGCCCCGAGCCATCTTCACTTAAAATACGATCAAAGTCGTTTTGCCCCAAATTTGTCAGTTGCTTATCGATAATTGTTTTCAGTTCTTCTTTGGAGATCTCGCCTGCTTTATCTCCATAAATGGCATATTTGTAGAGCAGCATCGCTGCATCTAGATTCTCGATACAATTCGTGTCAAACATCTCCCGAAGCATCGCAGTCATTTTTTCCGGCGTGACCTCTAAGTTATATATGAGCTGCAAAACATCCATCATGGTGTGACCTAGTGCGCGAGCATCATGGCTATTTTTTCGGCGCTGCTTTGATAAAAAGACCAATAAATCTGCTGATGATAAATATGAATCAATCTTCTCAGCATGGTTTGTTTCGGTCAGTATAACGCCTGAGCCACATTCATCTAAGCCAACACTCCCGAATAGTAAATCAAGAAAATTATCAGGTGCCTCTGCTCGCTGAGTATACAAATCGAGCAGCGCTGTGCGGTGGTATACAAGACATAGACGCTGCGCCAAAGAACGTTCAGAGAATGACAGCCCATGATCTGCTTCATCAAAGAATCGCATGATCTCTTTGGCATCAAGCTCCTGTAAGTACTTGGCAAAATCTTCAGCCCCTTCAGCCAGATGCTCTCGAAGATAGCTAAACATTTGATCTTGAGGGGATTGAGGTTCCTCCCCTGGTCGTCTCATCATCGATGTAAAAACCCGCTTGCCCTTAAAAAAATGCTGATGAAAAACTTTGAACTGCTCGTGTAGAGGAAGACCTTGAACCGCCTCAATCGTCCCCCGAACAGATTCTGATTCATACTCAATCGGTTGAGTACTTGGTCGCGATAAAATATCGCTGTAAAGCATTGTATCAATGTCTTTTATATCTGCTTGTTTTAAGAGGTAAGATGAAGTGATATCGATTGCTCGATGCTTTGACTGGTATATGGTCATCCCGGCCAGATCTTGGTTTAGCGCTAAGTCAAATGAATCTGTTGCCCCCAAAGACGTCGCAACAACCAATGGCGTCATAGCCTTAATGGCTTGAAGACTTCTATGCCTCAAGCTTTTACCATCAGCTCGTGTTCGATGATCAGGTTGTTGCTTGACTTGCATTGAGTGCAAACCAGCGTCGAGCTCTTTCACCATACGATATTCTATCGAGCAGAAAGAGATGTCTCAAATAGACCAATTGGGTGTCTCGATCTTATTAACCTCCCAGAATAGGTAAACCAGCCGGTTTTTTCGCCCCATTACCTGAAATAGATATCTTCGGCATGGATGCCTGGCTTGAGCGACGCAGCAAATCGTGTGCGACCAAATAGCCTAAATTCATCATCGCCTCAGCAGTCTTCGAATCGCCTGCACCCACAACTGCGGGTACGCCCGTTTCAGCCAATGCGCCGACATGTGGTTCAAGGGGAACTTCCGCAAGCTTCTCTAAGCCCATCGATTGAAAAGACTGGCCTTCAGAAGCTGCATTAAAAATTCGATGCTTTTTGTCACAACCATCACACAGAAAATAACTCATGTTTTCGACCAACCCAAGCATCGGAATTGAAACACGATCAAACATTGTTTTCGCACGTCTGACATCAGCGTAGGCAACTTCTTGAGGCGTACTGACCAGAATAGATAAATCGACATGCACCTGTTGTGCAATTGAAAGCTGAATATCACCTGTACCCGGCGGCAAATCGACAATTAAATAATCTAGTTCGCCCCACATGACGTCATGAAAAAGTTGCATCGCCGCAGAAGCGATCATTGGCCCTCTCCACACCATTGGTGTATCGGCATCAACCAAAAATCCCATACTCATCATTTTAATTCCATAGCGCTCCATCGGAACCAGCTTCGGTCGCTTTGGATCTTCAGAAGGAATCGACGCCGGGCGCGCGCCTGATGGAAAACCAAGCATCGTTGGGATTGACGGACCATAAACATCTGCATCCATGAGACCTACCGCATGTCCTGTCTTAGACAATGCGGCAGCAAGGTTCACCGCCACGGTACTTTTGCCGACGCCGCCTTTACCAGAGCCGACAAGAACGATGTTGTTCACAGTTGGCAGTGCGCGTTCAGGAACCAGGTCTCCAGCGGCACGCGGCGCTCTCGGATGAAAGTTAACTGCGATACCCATTTCCTGAGAGATGATTTGAGCCCATTCGTCTTTACGGGTGTTCCAATTTTGGACAGCAGCCACAACAATATCAATATGTAGACCATCTTTCTTAGGATCTCGAGTGCGCGAAATATCTGCGAGTGTTAAACCATCTCCGATATCTATTGTGCTTAGAATTGACTGCGCTCTTTCGGATACCTCACCCATCTTATACCTCTTTTTTAAACGAGGTTCAGGCTAAATCAATTAAGCAAATATGCAATGCCCTATTCTATCGCATAGAATATTCAAGCTGTTATGAGATCGGTCTAAGTGGACAACTTGACAATGTACAGACGATCGATCGCCTTCGCGAATTTGAAATCAAGCAGAGAGAGCGACTGAGTATCATGTGTCCAAATATCGAGCTTCACTTTTCCCCACGATAGATAAACTGCAGGATGATGATTTAACTGATCCGCAATTGCCGAAATTCGGATCACAAAATCAAGCGCAGACCGATAATCTTTGAAGTCAAACGAGCGGCTCAGGTATCCTTTCTGATCAATTACCCACAGTCGATCAAGTGCTCGATATTCTGCTTCAATATCGAACGTCATCCTTTAAAAATTGAAATATCAAGTTGATGACCGAGTGATTTAAGGCGATCGTAGAAACGGGGCACATAACCCGCCGAAGAAAATTCTCCTTGTATCTGCCCCTTCGGATCCATACCATTTTGCTCGAAGCGGTAAATGGTTTCGCACGTCACCAGCTCCATGTCTGTATCCGTCGGTTCGACAATTTCGAGAACAGTCGGGCGACCATCAGCAAGTCGGCCAATATGAACGACCACGTCGATATGGTTGACAAGTTGGCTTCGAAGCGCCTCGACGGACGCAAAGTGATGTTCTGCCACCGCATGCTGTACAAGTGTTTCAACAGCTTCTGAAGCATGTAAGCTGCGAATCGATGCGCACAATCCCAAGCCACCAGATCGCATCCAATTGAGCACTGCGTGTGCTTCATCGATCACCGGGTGAACAATCAAATGTCTTGGCGAAAGCGATGTCACACCTTCGATAATTGCCTGCCCTGTTTGTTGTAGTCCCCCCAATCTTAAGGACCGTGGCTCAAGCATAGAAAGACTTTCAAAGCGGTCGACAATTCCAAGCCAAGAATCTGCATGAACACGATGCATTAATGCTTCAATCAACACACTGGTCATTTCAGGAGACGCGCTCGAAAAAAGGATGTTGGCCTTCTTTTGGACACATACATCCAAAAATTGAGCCATGCGTTTAGAGAGAAAACCAGACTTGACTAAAGAAACCAGCTCAGCATTTTGCTGATGTCGTCTTTGAAAGACAAGAGACGGCCGCTGTTCATCGCATTGCTGATTGAAAATTGTGATTACACCTTGTCCGTCTTCAGATTTTACACGCAGCACAGGTGATTTTTCAACTTGTGTTAAGGGTTGACATCTCGAGATAATATCAAGTGTTGCTTCAATACATGATAACCGACCAAGGGATTTAATCGAACCTGATGTCGTTCGACCTCTCAGTTCGACACCTTGGCACATCACCGAATCAAGACTCTCGTCCGTCATGAGTTGACCGAAACGTCCGTAGCCGATCAACTCTTCTCGAACTTGTTCCTTCCAGTCTTCTCCAAAAATCAGTGTGTCTAAACCTGATTGAACCTGTTCAAGGATCGCATCAACACGAATAGGGTCTCGGTATCCACTCGAGTCGACATCATACAATCGAGATAAAATTTGACGGTATACGTGACTATATTGATCTCGCTGATCTCCGCTATTTGACAGCCGACGCGTAACTGGACTCGATGCTTCTTCATCGATACCAGCTAAGTCATCATTATCATTTGCAGCTTGTTCTGGTGATATGTCGACATCAACATCCGCATCTAAGAACGAGCCGAGTGGAACTGGTTTATCAAGCGAACGCGGTGGCTCACGCTCAAATGCAGTCTGCTCTTCATGATCGATCTCGCGACGCGCCTCTTCAGGAGGTTCTAAATCCATTGATAAGTCGAATGCTGCGGAGTCATCATTGAATAATGCTTCTAATGCAGGATCTGCTGACAGATCAAAATCATCATCATCATCGATAATTGACGCTTCTTCTTTCAGTGCTTCCTCAGCTATACTTGGTTCTCTTGACGGTTCTGCAATATTAGATTCCAGTAGATCATCATCTAATGAAGGGAGGTCATCAACAATCACATGATCTTCATCATCTTCACTCAGATCGAAGATTTGATCGAGATCATCATCCTCATCTACCTCATCATTGTTAGAGGCATATTCTTCAGACGCATCAATCACATCTGCATTACTCAATGCTGCCGTCACGGATTCCGAAGCTTTAATAGATACTGTGAAATCACCTAAATAAATCTTATCGTTTTCGTTCAGAACTTGTGGTGCTGAAATCCGCTTTCCATTAACATACGTTCCGTTCGTCGATTTCAAATCAACAATGATGAGTTGACCGTCTTTCAACACGAGGCGGCTGTGTTTTTTGGAAATATTCCCCCTTGGTAGGACGATATCATTGCCCGCAACTCGACCGATTGTAATGGTTTCTTGATTAAATTTCTTCAACTCAGTTGCAGCGTCTTTCTCTGCTATTTCTAATACAATCTCGTCCACATTTACCTCACAGCTTATTGTGTCGTAATTCTGAAGAAGAAATCAAATTTTTGATTATGCCAATCGCTTCTCATATGCTGTCCTAAATGTTGAAGAATGTTATCAGTTTCGTGTTTATCGCGATGTCTGCCGTGGTTGTGAATGGCCAACCAAATGCATCGACGAATGCAATTCACGTGTCCACGGGAAACACGGGATCCTATCAGCTGTTCTCTTATAATGGTAGTCGATACCATTTTGTACTTGAGCTTCCCGGTGTCAAAGAAGCTTCTCAGGCCTTCGTCAAAGCAGATGATGATAGTGAGCTCAATTATTATATTGAGACCCATGAAGATCAAATTGCCATTCATTTCAAGTTTCAGTCACCAAAAGAATATCGCGTTGAACGCGCTCAAGATATGCTAACCCTCTTTTTTTATCAGGACCCTATTGCCGCTCTATTTGAGCCGCCAGAGAAAACAATAAGTCAGCATGTCTCAGCAGCGCCAAAAAATCTTGTGCGTGCTCAACAAAAGCGATCGCCAGCCTCGAAGGGGACACTTCTAGATACCTATCGACAGGTTCGGCGAAACACGAATGATAATCCAAAGATATCCAAGACGACTGAAATAACTGATACACAAACCACGTTCAAAAATGAGATCGAAAATACTGTACCAGCGCCACAACCAACACGAAATGCGCCAGCAGCAATAAAGCAAAAACGAACTGTCACACAATACAGCAAACAGGAGAATTGGTCAGACAATATGAAGCAGGAAGGAATAGAAAAGCGCTTCCAGAAAGATAACCAAAAGACAGTAAAGGACCAGCTCAGTCAAGCGTTGCGACAAGAGTTTGGCATCCCCAAAGATACGGACCAGGTTCACTTTTCTCTACAGACGCCACACTCTTTAGCCAAGGCATCGTCGTATCAACTCCCACATCGTTACACGACACCACATATCGAATCAGGTCAAAATGCAGCTATTCAATTGTTACGTGTACAAAAAATATCCGAAACTGAAAGTCGGCTGGGATTGGAGCTATCGAGTCCAAGGGGCTATCGAATTGAACGTCTCGGTCAAAAAACTATCAGGCTTTATATTTATGATGTTGAGCCTAGTAACCTGCATGTCAGACGTATTCTTGACACACGACGTATGGATACCGCTATTCAAAGAGTCCGACCGCAATACATCGATCATGGTCGACAGCAAGACGCGCGCATTGATATCGAACTTAAAAATGATGCCAAGTTACACATTCGTGAGCACCAAGGCGTTTTGTGGCTTGATGTTGCCCAACGGATTTAGAGTGAGTACCAACAGACCAGGTCAGTCGGAACTCACTCTAGAGAGAACCTCAACAAAGACGATCAAGCGTTGGTTTTCTTTTCAGCAGTTGATAGGATGTGTACCTCTTTAAGCTGATGTGTATCAACCGGCGTTGGTGCACCTGTCAGAAGATCTGTACCGCGCTGTGTCTTCGGATACGCAATGACATCACGCAACGATGTTGCGCCAGTCAAAATCATCACCAGTCGATCAAGACCAATCGCCAAACCACCGTGCGGCGGCGCGCCATAACGAAGTGCTTCAAGTAAGAAGCCAAATTTCGCTTGTTTTTCTTCATCACTCATTGCAAGCGCATCAAAGACTTTCGCTTGAACTTGATCATCATGAATACGAATCGAACCACCACCGATTTCATTGCCATTTAGGACGAGATCGTATGCGCGTGCTAAAACAGAACCTGGATCTGATACGAGGTTATCTTCATGTCCTTTTTGCGGCGATGTAAACGGGTGATGTGCCGCAACATGGTTTCCACTTTCTTCATCATGTTCAAACAATGGGAAATCTGTCACCCAATGGAGGGACCATGCGTCATTGCCTTTCAGCGTTTTTGCCAACTCAAATTTCTTCGCTAAATGTGTGCGTAGCGCGGCAAGTATCATATGGACTTGTTTGGGTTTGCCAAACTGAAATAGAATGAGATCTCCTGTTTCTGCCGACACAGCTTGATTAATTGCCAACCGGCACTCATCTGAAATCACTTTTGCAAATGGTGATTGCGACCACGCACCATCGTCACCGACTTTAGCGCGACCAAGACCGGCACCACCGAGTTGCTTAACAAGATCTTCAAGTTTATCAGTTTCAGCACGCGACATCTTATATTCACTCGGTACACGCATCGCTTTAATCATTAAACCATCATCAAGTGTTGACTTGAAAAATGGTACACCACCACCATCAAAATCGGCGATGACATTGGTTAAAATCGTGTGCTCAAGTCCATATCTTAAATCTGGTTTATCTGAACCGTAGCGGGCCATACAATCGGCGTAAGACATTCGTTTGAATGGCAGTTGAAGATCGATATTCATCGCCTCTTTAAAAATGCGAGCCACAAGGCGTTCTACAACACCTTGAACATCTTCTTCTTGCACAAAACTCATTTCAAGGTCGATTTGAGTAAACTCGGGTTGCCGGTCGCCACGCAAATCTTCATCACGGAAACATTTCGCGATTTGAAAATAGCGATCGAAGCCCGCCATCATGAACATCTGCTTATAAAGCTGTGGACTCTCGGCAAGGGCATAGAAAGAGCCAGGGTTCAACCGACTCGGCACGACAAAATTACGGGCCCCACCAGGTGTATACTTCACTAAAATAGGCGTTTCGATTTCAAGAAAACCCTCTTCATCCAACTGGGCGCGGGTGGCTTGTGCAATACGATGACGCAAATGGAAATTGCGTTGCAACGGTCCACGGCGTAAATCCAAGACTCGGTTTTGCAAGCGTTTCTCTTCTGAAGTGTCGATATTGTCTTCAATTTGAAGCGGCGGAACAGCTGATTTATTGAAGACTTCAAGTTCGAGCACATTGATTTCTATCTCTCCAGTAGTCAAACGCGGATTAGCAGATCCACCATTTGCTGTCCGATCTTCGACAACACCTCGAATCCCAATACACCATTCATTTCTCAACTCTTGCGCTCGTGCATGTTGGGCTTCATCGGTCTCCGGTTTAAAAACGATTTGCGTGAGTCCATATCGATCGCGAAGATCGACAAAACGGCGACCACCATGGTCCCTGAGAGAATCAATCCACCCCATGAGAATGACTTCTCTCCCCAAATCTGCTTTTGTAAGTGTATTGCAATTATGACTACGTTTATGTTGTGATAGAAATTCTGACATATTTTCCTCGTGGGTCATTTCTACCGCAAACGCAGATGAACTGCATTTAATTATTTGAAATAATTACAAACGCCGGCGGCGTCGACACCAGCCCCACATCAGTAGCCCGACATAGAGTGATACCGATGCATCAGCCGTTCGACAATCACAACCCGAACCCGTCAGCTCGATCACACCGCCTGTCTGAGAGACACTAAATTCTGCTGCGCGTGTTTGTGTTGTATTTTGTGTATCACGAACCTCAACTTGCCAATAGTATGTTGCATCATCTAGTTCACGAAGATCCGGACGCCAAATTGTCGTCTCAATACCTTCATCAATCGGTTCAGACTCAATAATGACATTATTACACTGTGGCTCACCACATAGAACGAATCGATATGTCAGCTCATCGTCATCAAAATCAATGGCATTCCCCACTTCGAAATACTCAGGTGACCGAGTGAAGGATGATAAATCTGGCGGATATATTATATGTAATCCATTTGGTCGATCGTTCTCAAGATTCACGCTGAATGCACCAATCACCCAATCCGTTCGATTGCCGTCTTCATCAACGGCGTAAACACGCCAATACACGCGTTGATCGTCTTCAACAAAATCATCCGGCAAACGGAGGTTCGTCTCATCACGCCCTTCTCGTGTTGCACCAGCGAAACTTGGGTCTGTTCCATATTCAAAAACGTAGGTCACTGAATCCCCCTCAGGATCTTCAGCTTCTGTCACCTCAAGCGTGATGGGGACTTCCGTTACGATTTCTTGGTCAGGGCCGATCAGAGATAATCCGATCGGCGCACGGTTGAAATCACGATCGTCATCGTCATTCTCTCTTTCATCAACTGTACAATTGGTCGCACAACCATCAAAGGGCACGAGATTACCATCATCGCATTCTTCTCCCGCCGTCTCATTTAATACGCCATCACCACAAATAGCAGCCGTACAATCAATATTACAACGCGCTGTTTCACCGCCATCGTCGCAGACTTCATTCGACTGGGTATCAAGCAGTCCATCACCACAAGTCGAAGCCGTACAATCTAGATTACATATCATCAACTCACCATCGACAACGGCAAATGGATCACATGCTTCAACGAGTTCATTCCAAACACCATCACCACATATCGCTAGGGTACAATCTCCATCACACGTTGCTGACTCGCCAGCATCATCACATTCTTCCCCAGCCGTTCGATTCAAAGTACCATCACCACACACAGCCGTTGTGCAGTTACGATTACATGTGGCACTCTCGCCAGCATCATCACAATCATCAGCGCCATTCGTTATCCCGTCACCACAATCAGGGTTTTCCTGTATCAGTTGACAAGTACCACTACATGGAGCACCCATCATACTTTGCTCACACTCTTCTCCTGCCGCGATATTGACGAGACCATCACCGCATGAAACGGCCGTGCAATCCAGGTCACAATCCGCCGCTTCTCCGGACGCATCGCATGTTTCGCCTGCCGCGACATTGACAATCCCATCGCCACATTCTGATCGCGTGCAATCAACATCACATGTCGTACTTTCACCACCATCATCACAGGCTTCACCTGCAGCCGTATTCAACAGTTCATCACCACACATGACCAGTGTACAGTTGATGTTACATGTTACACTTTCACCGCCATCATCGCACGCTTCACCCGCAGTGGTATTCGCTACGCTATCGCCGCAGATGGCAAAACTACAATCGGCATCACACGTTTCGCTTTCGCCAGCATCATCACATTCCTCACGCCCTTCGACGAGACCATCGCCACATATTGAGGCGGTTGGATCGTTGCAATCGCTACGGATTAAAAATGTTGATTCAGCTGTTGGCGTGCCTGAAATCAATGCGTCTTCTGCTACAACTGTAAATCGGTAGTCCCCTGAGCCAAGCAGTCCAGTCGGTACATCAACGCGCGTAATCGATTCGCCTTCAGGTATGGCATCGCTCTCCCACAATATTTCTCCCGTATTTGACAGCACAGTGAATCGATATGAAATCGGCAAGTCACGATTTGATGTCGCATTTGCAACAATCAAACTCGGAGAAGTGTCTGTCGTACAAGTCGTTGGCGCAATGATAGATGGCGTTGAGGGGCCATCATAATCATCTGGGTTTGGATCAATACAATCATTTTCGCCATCACGATCACGATCGGCATCACACTCACCTTCTTCAAATAGATTCTCGCACGCATCAAAAGGATCGATAACACCATTATTCTGATCATCTTCAAAGCAATCTGAAATATCATTATCATTTGTGTCGATCATAAGGATATTCAGATCAAACCTTAAAGTTGAACGTCCACCATCATCATCTTCGATCAACAACTCAATATCCTCAACACGGCCAATTGCATTATAATCAGGTCGCCAGCTTAGCGTATTTGAAGTGCCATCTAACATCATACCTGCTGGCCCAGATACAAGTGTGATCATCAGGACATCTTGTACACCGGGGTCATCGCCGATCACTTGAATTAAAATGTCGTCTTTTTCGATATATGTCGCCTCAGTTGTACTATTAATTGCTTGTGCATCGACAAACATGAGACTGCCAGTTGGTGCAACATTTCGAACCGAAATATTCGCTGCCGATTCTGTCACCGTCGCTGCCCCCAGATCGACAATATTAACGGCCATCGAAATCTCACCACCACCAGGCGTATTTTGTGGAAACAAAACATCAAATGAGCATGGGTCACAATTATTCAAGACTTGATCTTCAGGATCAGAAAAGTCCCCATCTGCATTCACATCAAGAGAAACATTATAAGGCCCGACACCATTCGGCGATACATCGATCACGGCACGGTCACCTTCATCGATCACATTGGGTGTCACCCTGATTGTTGACGGTGTAGAGGACTGGACAACAACTTCAGTAAAACCATACGCACAACTATTTGCCGCATTATCATCATCACATGCGCGGTAGCACACACCATAGGTACCCACACGATCGTAAGACGTAATTTGTGTTTGAGATGCCAATGGCCCAGGACGTGGCTCACTGAAGTCATCATCTCCCACCTCAGCAAGACTATTCGCATCACATTCAAAGTTAAATGTATGAGAAATATTATCTCCCGTATTTTGAGAAATTAAGGCAACGATCGTGACGGCTTCATTCACATTGACAGGTCCGGTATTAAATACCGATAGGACCGTTGGTGCAACATTATCGCACGTGATTTGGATCGTCGTCGGTGCAGACACTGCACCAGAATCATCTTCAACGGTCACAACCATCGAACGTGTACCAATCTCTGTACAGGATGACGTACAACTTGCAACAGCGGTTCCATTGACATTCGTCATGCTTTGAGATGTCGGTGCGCCAGGGCCTGTGCCATCGAAGTCACACTGAAGCGTGAGTGTGCCGAGATCACTTTGTGCATCTGAGGCAAAAACTTCGACTTGGAATGATTCTCCCTCTTCTCGAATGATTGGGCCATTTGGAGAGACGCCGGTAATCATCGGTGGCTCATTTCGAACAGTCACACTTCTGGTTTCAGAAACACAACCATCTTCATCACAAACTTCAACGCGCACATCAAATTGTCCATCACGAGCATACGGTTGTGCTTGTGTGATGGTCAACTCACCTGTCCCGGCAGAACCAATACCAGTCACACCACCAGTAATCGTCTCCGGCCCTTCGCCATCTCCAAAATCAATTGTAATCGATGAGAGCAGATCCGCATTGGTCTCAGCAGAAGCAATTATTCGAACCTCAGCGCGTGCAGGTTCAGCATCAGTCGGTATCAATGCCACTTGTAGCCCGTCTATTTGTGGAACAGCATCACGCACACGTACATTCACCTGATCAGTACCGGAAATACCTTCATCATCTGAAACCCTTAGGGTAATCGTATCATTTAAGACAGCACCAGCATTCACATTTGTATAGGCAGGTGTCAAAGAAGCTGATACTTGCCCGACAGAATGTAGAATACCAGCACCTGTGAGTGATTGGCCATTATCGAAATTACCATCAAATGAAAAATCAAACGTGTCATCGGCACTTGCCCCTGGGTCGGTAAACGACCCCACCAAATTCAATGTCGCGCCTTCGACGAGCTCGAATCCCTCTGTTGGCGTTATCATCTCGACAGACGGTGGTCCATTCTCAACTGCTATTGTCGTTTGTACTGGTGCACTACACAATGTTCCGCCAACTTCGCATACAATGGCTTCAACAACACACAAACCAACACCAGCTTGTTGCCCAGGTGGACATACATTATTATCAGGAAACACATGACATTCTGTTGGCCCAATTGTTCCAGGTGCGGCGGTCGTTAGCATCGAAACAGGAGAACCATCTCCCCAATTAAGTGTTATCGTATAATCTTGTCCGTCGAGCTCGCCTGCCGGATCGTTAAAGCTCACCTCTGCAGTCGCACAACCACCTTCTAAAATTGAGCGATCTGACAGCTGGATACTACTGATTTCAGGAGGCACATTATTGATCACAACTTCACGAGAGAGCATCAACGTCGGATCATCAGAACGACGCGTTGAATCTTCATCACGGACTTCGATATCAAATGTATATGTATTTTGTATATCCGCATCTCTTAAGCGAACTTCACAGGTTAGGTCTGTATTTTGACATCCAGAGATAATTTCGAGTTCAGCAGGAATAGCAACACTTAATGCAACGCCATTGATTTCCCATGATATTGTTGAAATTGGGTCAAAGGCTTCAATCTCTGCTCCTGATCGAACATTAGCAGTCACTTCAATGATTGAGCCTTCATCAATTTCTCCAGCAACAAGTACACCATTCACCCGGACATCAAGACTGTTAATGATAGGGTCTACGTCTTCTGCTTGTACACATGCTGTCGCCGTTTTCGACCCACTATCACTGTCGAGAACAGATAGATTAAACCCATTGTAGATACCCTCATCCCACGCGTGCGTGGGCATCAAAATATCGGCCGGATTTACATCTTCAACATCAGGATATGACGTATCAGTAACCATCCCACTGCCGATGAACACATCTCCATCATCAAAATCCCATGTAATATCTAAGCCATCCGTACCAGGGTCACCAATATCAGCATCGATGGTATAAAGACTCCCCTCCTCAATAATAAGACACGCGCCATCGACAAATGTTGCATTGGTCATCGGGTTGTTGAAACCGCCGTCAACATGATTCAATTGAACAACTGGCACATCATTAAAGATTGAAATCGGTGCTCCAAAATTTGCGGTCTGTGTACCACCATCTTTATCGGTAACAGTGATCGATGGATTAAATGTACCCTGCTGAATGTAGCGGCTTTCACGTGTGATGGTTCTTGGTGTCCCCAGGTTACATAAAGGTTCGATTGAACCATCATCACAATTTGGAATTTGAGAGCAGTCACATGTAATTCTGTGCGGTCCTTCAACATCTACATCAGCTGCGGCAAATTCCCATACAACGGTCGCAATTTCGTCACTCTCAGTACCGGGATCAAACACATCCACTGTAAACGTCGCGAGTTGCCCCTCAATTGGGACACCTAAGCGTGCATCATTCATCAACGTTGGCGCAACATTGTTAATTGTAATCGACGAAGACTGCTGTGTCTCAACCGCGCCCTGTGATACCCGCGCAACCACTTGAGTCGCCGCACCATTATCACCATATGTATGCGTTAAGGAACAGTTACCATCCAGTCCAGCAGGTGCAGCAGAGTTACAAACCACAAAAAAACCGGGGCCACAGTTCACTGGATCAACGGCACCAAGTACGTCAAGTTCAACGTTTGTGAGCGGAGAGCCATCCCCCCAGTCGACTTCGAGTGCAACCGCTTCAGTATTATCATCAACACATAGTCGAGAAATTGTGAGCGTTGTCGGCTCCCCTTCATTGGCGTTCACATCTTCAACACTGAAAATTCCGATCTGCGAAAATGCCGCTTGCCCAGCCGAACGTATATTGGTTTCGAGCTCCGTGGGGCCGCACGCAGCAAACCACATAAGAGAACATAATTGAATGCACCATCGTGCCAATTGAAATGACCGCATAAAGACTCCAGAACGTAATTTTTCCTCACCGGCGGGCAAATCGCAAGAAAATGCACGTTGTTTCGAGCAATGGACAACAAATAAGTGGCACCTTGTGACGAAATGTAAGCATTGAGCCCTCTTCTAAGAGGAGAACACGAGTGAGTAAAACGATTTATAGTTCGAAAGGAGAGACACATATGCTTTTCAGGAAGCAACTCGACTGAAACAATTTCCGAACTTGATGTTCTCGACAACTTTATCTTTGAGGAACGCACTTAAGGTGCATCTCTCGATATACCAACAAAAGATGATGAAATAGATAATTCAAATGGCGAAGCCGAAAATGAAATTGATGAGACAGAAGACAATACAGCAGTCAAAACATCTGACGCGTCCGACACGATTGTAGACGACGAGGATTCAAAAGAGACACCTAAAGAGACAGATTCCAACACAGTCTGTGCATCCACTTCGGTATCCAATTCGATCATATTTTTATCCTTCTTTATCCTCTTATGTCGTCGCTGTGAAGATATCATCGCAGTGAATCTCAGATAAAAATTATTAGACACAATCAATAATGTGACGCCTCATTTTTGAGGCGTTTTTAATCTAGTTGACATATCTTCGCTACTTTCTTTGATAACATGATTTTCTGTGCTTCAAGATAACTGAAATCACGATCACACTGGACAATTCAAGGGATTGCTGAATGTCTGGGTTTCCATCCAAGTTCGATTTGTAGAGAACTCAAACGCAATACTGGTCGAAGAGGGGGCTACTACAAGACAGGCCACGATCTTCATATCCTATCGGATCTTTGACCTACAGCTGACAACGTATTCTTTTCTTGTTCGATAAGGTGAGTATGACAAAACTGAAAACCAAGAACTACCCAAAACGCTTGCCAAAAAATATCGAACAGAAACTTGCTCAAACCATATCTATACGTGGTGCTTCTATCTCGACCGACGGTTTTTCGAAGAAACCGTATGGCTATTTTCAGGCTGACATCAACTCTGGAGACTTGAAAGAGCGGATTGAAAAAGCAAAGAATATTATATTTAAGTATTCACTTAACTTCAGTTCAGTGCTGAACTCGCATTTATCGAGTGGTCCCATACCAAGATATGGTACGTCTGAATATGAAAATTGGGATAAGTTTAGAAGTACCATAAGCGAACATAAGTCCGAGGTCTATGCTTTGCTAGAGGATTTAAAATTTCTCCTGAGCGCAAGCGATATTTCTACCCCGGCGGGTGTGGTAAACGACTTGCTTTACAACGTTAAAGACGAATATTTTCAGGATTTTCTTAAGAATTGTGGTGTATCCACCAAACCACCACATATTGAAGGTTTATCTGTAGAGCTTACCAGCAAAATTAAAGCGCGTGAGAATCAATGGTCCATCATGGTCAAAAAGGCGGCAGAACATCTCGAGAAGGAATATTTTCGCCTAAACAACATTTCTCCACATCTTACTGACAACAACAAAACAGTGCCAAATGATGGTGCTTATGTATATTTGTCCAAAAAACTCTCTTCTAAACAAGAGCTTGAACGGACTTCGTTGCCAGATGCGACAGATCCAGACCCAGATTTTGGTCGCTCACAAAAGGTCTATGGTCCAAAGATAAAAGGGAAGAAACCCTTTGGAAAACTGACCGTGAAGACACTAGAAGATCTCTCCTCGGAAACGAAATACTTCCAACAACATGGGATTGGAGTCAATGGCAACGGGAAAAAGCCTCTATATCCACTCGGTTTAGTCCATAAGGATAAGGATGCTTTTATTGAAGCAATCAAAAACCACTTAGATGCGAAAGAGTCACCGATTACGGTTGTTGCGCATCATTATATGAGCAGTCGTAAGGGGAAACGCCACTGGCATACCGATAATATTTATCTTGCTGAAAGATAGGTCCTTGAAAAATTTGGTTGGGGTTGCCGACAATATCAATTGCGAACACTAAGAAATGTCGGATTTTGGCCGCACTACTAAAGCGTTTTAATATAAAATCAATTATAGGCGCCTCATTTTTGAGGCGTTTTTGTGTGGTTGACATATTTTCGCTAATTTCTTTGAGAGCGTTATTTTCTGCGTCTTAAGATAATTGAAAGCACGCTCACAAGTGCCAGCACTCTGTGCGGCCTTCATAATAATTGTCGAGTATATCGGCACGTCAAGCATTGCCTGGGCGCGCAAGAATAGGCTAACCATAATATGGAGCATCTTTTAAGAAACGCCGCTTCAACGTAATACTAAATGGATAGACCTGTGCATCCGCGATAATCACCATATACAGCTGTCGATAAACCAAAATATTGCCCTGATTGATAAAACCATTTTTTGTTACGCTGAATCGCACGATATGTACTTCGCTCTGACTCATCAACAAGCATCTCGTCGCCATCGATCAACAATGTTCTGCCAAAAAACTCATCGATGAATTTATATCCGACTTGATCTTCTTCAGCCATGGTGTTGCGCAGTTATTTTTGCAACTTGCATCTAATTGCTGCCCCGAAGACGATGTCTGTTGAATTGAGTCGAGCTCTGCTTTGCCACAAGTGACCGATAATAAACTACTTATCAGGTATAATAAAAATTGGTTGATTCGTTGTTTTAACAACATTCTTCTCCTTTGTTTTGCTCTCACAGAAAAGAGCAACAATGTGTAAATTTTCGTCACATATATTTGTGTAAGAAATTAAGACAATTGAGCTCTGATATTGAGCTCTGTGTGTCGAGACCATACAATATCCACAGGTGGTGATATGAATACGATCAAAAATACAACAACTCGACTTAACGATGTTTTCAAAAAAGCAGATGTCAACGATACAGGTTATATCGATGATACAACACAGCTCGAAGAGTACCAAGATGCGTTCGAGCGATTTGTTGCAGTCACAGGTTCAAACTCGATTCAACGCTTTAAAGAATTTTATGCTGTTTTTGTTCCATTCTCGGCTGGTGAAAGTACTTATGAATTACCTGTTGAAGCAGATCAAGAAGCGCCAACATCATTTACACCAAATAAGCTTGATATTGATGGTGCCAAACAAACGCTAACAAATCTTGTCCAACAGAGTGGATACGATATTGACCCGTGGTCATTCAAAAAGTCAGGATTCGGTGTTGAGGTGTGCTCAATGGATATGAAAACACCAAAGTCAGTCCGTAATTATCAAGACACGCTCGAAACAAAATTATATGCAGAATTAGGTGAGAATGATGCCGAGTTTATGACTGAAGAATTTGGTGTATGGGAACTTTACGGACAGCGAGGTGGTCGAATCGGATATCTCGCTTTATCGCAGACTGCAGATATGATGACCGGAGAATCCGGCCAGCACTATTATGCCCTATTCGATAAAAGTGGAAAGCTGATCGACAGCGCATCAAGTTAGTTCTTGCTAATGAACACAAAGTCTCAATTATAGAAAAAATCGGCGAACCCACGGTCGCTCATATCGAGGAGGATGTCCCATACTCCTCTGAGTACCGCACGTGTCGCTGCCCATTCACCTCAATCGCGCAAGCGCTACTGCATTAATGCAGAATAAAATTAAGAAAACCTCGGCGAGCCGAGGTTTATCAGGAGGAGACGGTGCCATATTGATTGGATTCGGCGAACCCACGGTACCCGAACC
>JAHDGS010000003.1:0-24865 GCA_020627505.1 Myxococcota bacterium | reverse complement strand
GGAGGAGACGGTGCCATATTGATTGGATTCGGCGAACCCACGGTACCCGAACCCCAGTTCGAATTTTAGATATAATTGAAAGAACCTCAGTTTCCTGAGGTCATGTGGAGGAGACGGTGGGATTCGAACCCACGGTACCCGTGAAGGCACTTCGGTTTTCAAGACCGATGCATTCGACCACTCTGCCACGTCTCCAAACAGTCAAATGTTGGATAAGAATAAATGACTTACTAAATAACGTCAACATCTTTATAGGCGATTTATTCAAAACCGGACACATCAAAAGATATATGGATCAAGAGTTCTCCATAAAGCTAATTCAGGCCTAAATTCATCTGTGTTCAATAAATATCTAACAACACCTCTCAAAGCGAATATCACCTCATAAAGAACAACATATGAAGAACATATATTAAAGAAGAGATACATCTCTTTTTGGACAAAAATTTTGAATAAAAAATTGTTTAAAACGTCTCGAGCAAATGCATGTGTTTTTCTATCGACAGGATTTTCTACATCATGATAGAAGGGAATCGTCTTTAACAGTTAGGAGGTTAAGATGGAAAAAATACAAGAATATGCTGCTCAGGCGATTCCAATGATCGTGCTTTATTTGCCAAAGATTCTTTTGGCGATGGTGGTCATGTGGATCGGTAAACGAATTGCCCGCAAATTGTCAGGTGCGATTAAAAATCAGATTCAGAAATCAAACAATGATCCTACACTATCAGGCTTTCTAGGTAATCTTGTATACTATGGTCTATATACACTTGTTGTTATATCAGCAATTTCCATTCTCGGCGTTGAGGCAACCTCATTTGTTGCAGTCCTCGGTGCTGCTGGTCTTGCTGTCGGTATGGCCCTTCAAGGTTCACTTGGTAATTTTGCCGGTGGCGTTCTACTTATGTTGTTCAAACCATTCAAAGTCGGTGATTTGATTGAAGCACAAAATTTTACAGGTGTCGTCAAAGATATCGGTATCTTCGCAACGACATTGGCTTCACCTGAAAATAAAAAGATTGTTATTCCGAACGGTCCTCTCGCTGGTGGTCCAATGGTCAACTACACTGAAAACGGTGTGATTCGTGTTGATGCTGCTGTCGGCATTGGCTATGGAGAAGATATCTCGAAAGCACGTACAGCGCTTATGGCAGTATTAAATGCAAACTCTAAGATTCTTCAAGATCCTGCGCCCGGTATCTTTGTCGGTGAGCTTGCTGACAGTTCTGTGAATTTGATTGTTAGAGGCTTTTGCGATCCGGCTCACTATTGGGATGTTTTCTTCTACTTGAACGAAGAAAGTAAAATCGCTCTTGACAAAGAGGGTATCGATATTCCGTTCCCACAAACAGTTATGCACCAAGCAGCATAATCCTGTTTTAGGAATATGACAAAGCCGGCAAACTCGCCGGCTTTTTTCTTAGGATTAGAATGACAAAAACTCGAGGTGTACTCAATAGTCTATCGTCGACTTAATCTCTTCTACCAACACTTCTCCTTGAGCAGAGATAATTGCATAACCTTTTTGATAATCTTCATCATGGTTTCCATTTTCCATGTTGATATCATAAATATAGCCAACAACCTGCCCCTCAGCATCCTCAACTGCATACATGAGGCTTTGATCATAAGCATATTGCTCTTCTACATACTCACGTTCTATCTCAGCACCTTGGCCCAAGAGAAAGTCATGCATGTCGTCAACAAAACTTTCATACCTCGCAGATACGAGTTCATCGACGACACGAGGAAATGAATATTCATAAACCTCTCCCAATTGAAGTTCTTGAGACACCAAGCCGTTGATAATCTCAATCGCTTCAGGGTTCTCTGCCGCAATTTTAGTCAGTCTCTTTAGGTCTACAGTCACCGATTCTATGGCCTCATCTACATAGGTCGTCTCGGCTATGGTCGTCGGCTTTCTCGCAGCACTTCGTACAGACTCAACTAATGCTGCAAATTCTTCCTCCGGACCACATGATAAATCTACAAATGTTTCAATATGCTTTTTCCACTCTGGAGGATAAAAACCTCGTGAAATGCTGTGTCGAATATAATCTTTGGTATCTTTTAAGAATCCATCAAGATCGGTAAATTCATTGTACATCTTACCATGGCAGAAATTAGTATAGAAAGGCCCCAATATTTTCTTAGCATCAAAGTACTGCGTTTCATTTTTGCTAATATCTTTTGCCTGAGTGACCCGATCTGATAAATCATCGATGGCGTATTTAATATATGTATACTTATCCTGATTCGTTTTTAGCATGATCAAGCTCCCATGTGGCTAAAGCCAGCGTTATACATATTACCTATGTCTTCATCTTTAATTTGGCGGCCAAAGCCAATATTTATAATAGAGCGCATGTATGGCAGTGCTCAATTTGATGTTGGTATCTTTTCTACAATCAAAAAAGCCCGCAGATGCGGGCTTTTAATCATGATGTCATTCACATCTAGTGAAGGATCCGGAAATCAATCCGTCTGTTTCTTGCCTTTCCTTCTGCAGTCTCATTTGATGCAACTGGACGCGTCTGACCAAATCCATTTGATTCAAGCCGTTCTGCAGCAACCCCATCTTTGATCAATAGTTTCCTCACAGCATTTGCTCGGTCTCTTGACAACTGAAGATTCATCTCCGCGTCTCCATCCGTATCTGTGTGTCCATCAATTTCAACACGTGTTTCTGGACAGCCTTTAAACGCATCAGCCAAACTTTGGACAAGTGTATAACTTGCCTGATCGATTTGTGCTGAACCGCTACCAAATTGGATTTGCTCATTCGAGAGTAGACTATCAAACTTCTTTTTGCATGCAGCTTCAGCAGCAGTCAGTTGCATCGGCACGTAGTTTAGACTGACTGATTTGCCAAATGCCGACGCCATCGAACCCAGCTCACGCATAATTGCCATTCGCTTATAAGGCTCGTCATACTCACCAGACAACGTCCATTGACCATTCGCGTATGTCGCATTCATGTTATCCATATATTTTGAGGACGACATCAAACGACTCACGACGGGTTGCCAATTCGATGGCGCACCATTTGAATTAACGGTGCCTCGAATATTCCAGTTTCTGACGCGGGCTGTTTTTTTCTTCTGACCGTTAATCCATTCGATCACATCTGTTGATGGGATGTTTCCACCCAAATCAAAAACGCCTTTGTTGAAGCTGATCTTGGTTTCAAAAGCTTTTGGTGCAGCAGCTGCGGCAGGTGCTTCCCGCTCGACTTGTTGAACAGTCGTTGCGTTCGCTGTGCCGCTACCTAAAAAACTAAGTCCGTATTTCGCGACAACTGGTGCAATCACCAACGCCACAACACTCATCAATTTAATCAAAATATTAAGTGCTGGACCAGCTGTATCTTTGAAGGGGTCGCCGACAGTATCACCTGTCACAGCCGCAGCATGTTTATCTGAACCCTTACCAGATGTTTCGGATTTTTTCTCTTCTTCGATTTGTTTCTTTGCATTATCCCATGCGCCACCAGCGTTTGACATAAAGATCGCTAAGAGGACGCCGGTAACTGTTGTTCCTGCAAGCATACCTGCCAACATCAGACCTGAGCCATCGACAAAACCAGCAGCAACAGGTGCTAAAATAGCAAGCAGACCTGGTGCCATCATCTCACGCAGTGAAGCAGCGGTTGAGATCTCAACACATTTTGCGTAATCAGGCTTGCCTGTACCATCAAGAATACCCGCGATTTCTCTAAACTGACGACGCACTTCAACGATCATATCATTTGCAGCACGACCTACAGCATTCATCGCCATCGACGAGAAGATAAACGGCAACATCGCACCAAGGAATAAACCAACCATCACTTTCGGGTCAGAGATATCGATATGCATATCAGAAATCGAACGATACATTGTTGAGTTGGCAACCAACGTTGTTTGATAAGCAGTGAAAAGTGAAATCGCGGTCAAGGCAGCAGAACCAATCGCAAAGCCTTTACCAATCGCTGCAGTTGTATTACCCACCGCATCGAGATTGTCTGTTCGTTCACGAACTTCAGGTGGAAGTTCGCTCATCTCAGCAATACCGCCTGCATTATCAGCAATTGGACCAAACGCATCAACAGCAAGTTGGATACCTGTTGTCGCCAACATACCGACAGCAGCGATCGCGATACCATATAGACCGGCAAATGAGAATGAAATGATAATGGCCAAAGAAATCATCACAATCGACCATGATGTCGATACCATACCAACAGCGAGTCCACTGATGATGTTTGTTGCAGCACCTGTTTCTGACGCTTTCACAATGTCGTTCACAGGCTTTTTGCCTTTCGCACAGTAGTACTCTGTTCTATTTCCAATGATCAAACCAGCAATCAAGCCAATCGCGATTGAAGCCGCAACACCAGTATTATGATAAGTCGCTCCACCGATTGAAAAGTCAGCCGGCAATAATGCCATTGCAGAACCAATACCAATCAGAACGAATAGACCAGCAGCAATCCAAGCCCCCATATCAAGCGCGTGTTGTGCATTACCACCTTCTTCAACTTTGACGAAGAATGTACCGATAATAGATGTCACAATACCAACGGCTGTCAGTAGAAGTGGGAAGAAAACAAAACTTGTATCAAACTTGCCACCAACCATAATACCCACACCAAGCACCATAGATGAAATCACAGCACCGATATATGATTCGAAAAGGTCGGCACCCATACCGGCAACGTCACCGACATTATCACCGACATTATCAGCGATTGTTGCAGGATTACGGGGGTCATCTTCCGGGATACCCGCTTCGACTTTACCAACAAGGTCAGCACCAACGTCAGCCGCTTTTGTGTAGATACCACCACCCACACGCGCAAACAGTGCGATTGAAGAAGCACCAAGAGAGAAGCCTGATAAGATCGATAGAATATTTGTCATCTCTGAAGCGGTATTTACTTCAGTAAACATGTTTGAAAGTGCGAACAAACCACCAAAACCGGTGATCGCAAGGCCAACCACGCACATCCCCATGACTGTTCCACCTGAGAACGAGACGTCGAGGGCTTTGTTTAAACTCGTTCGAGCAGCATTGGTTGTTCGAACATTGGCCATCGTCGCGATACGCATACCGAAGAAACCGGCAAGGCCTGAACATAACGCGCCGATAATAAATGAGCCCGCTTGTAGCCATAGACCACCACCTTGGGCCGCACCAGCAGCAGCTAGTAAAATGGCAACAACTGCCACAAAACCACCGAGGATTTTGTATTCTTTTCCGAGAAATGCCATGGCGCCTTCAGCGATCGCATCTCCGATTTCTTTCATTTTAGGTGTACCGGCATCTTCCGCACTCACTTTCTTTGCTTTTACAAAAGCAAAACCGAGCGCAAGAAGTCCAAAAAACCAAGCAAAGTTGGCGACTCCACTTAAGATATTCATCTAGTTTCTCCTTGATAATTAAACAGTTAAATACTTAATATTGTCACTCTTGCTTCCAAGCTGTGCTTTTGGCCAAGAACACAAATGATCTTCCACATATAAAATGTGTTTGATGCATGTGGGTTTATTGCATACAGAGGATAGATCAAGTGCGTATCTATTAAATAATGAAAAGAAATTCACATTTTATCAATTTCGATCGGACTCGGTATTTTGACCGATACATCGCTATTTCTGAGTGATAAACCGCAAATGATCGAAACGATCACATAGAGCAAATAGTGAGGATATATGCTTAATCGACACTTCAATTTAATGATTCTACTTCCACTCTCGATTACTGCCATGTCTGGCTGCCAGCTTGATATCTCGACCGACAAAATATGGGGTCAACTCGGCTTCGAGGAAGAATCAACATCGTATCAACCACCTGCTGAGCGACCACTTGATGGGGTACCAGTCCAAGAAGCAGATGGCTATATTATCCGACTCAAGGCAGAGCCGCTATTAGCACGCTTTAATCCCAGTGAATTTCGTCGGTTTGACGTCGATGAGGTGAAAGAAGCTGTTGAAGCGATCGCCGATGAACACAATGAAGTATTGAGCCGCATTAATACAACGGAATCCCTCGATGCAAACGGTTTACCAATGCCCCCAAAAATATTGCAGAAGTTTAGACACACGCTCAATGCGATTTCAGCCAACTACCTATCCGCTTCAGAACTCGAAGATATTAAGAAGCTCCCACACGTTGTGTCTGTTGAAAAAGAGCGTCTCTTTCATGCCACGCTTCACACATCTCACGACTCAGTGACGACCTTGCCCCATGGTGTCGAACAGCTCTGGGGACGCCAACTCTCGCGCGAGAAACAGCTCAATGGCCAGGGTATCACTGTCGGCGTGATGGACACCGGTATTGACTATACACACCCCGATTTAGGAGGATGTCTGGGTGAAGGGTGTCGTGTTCGAGGTGGCTATGACTTCATCAACAATGACGAAAACCCTATTGATGACCATGGCCACGGTACACATGTCGCCTCAATCATCGGTGGTAATGGTTTGTTGCGTGGTGTCGCACCACATGTTGATTTTTATGCCCTAAAAGTTTTGAGTGCCTCGGGCAGCGGTTCGACATCGGGTATCATCAAAGCGATTGAGTATGCCATGGATCCAAATGGCGATTGCTGCCCAGAAAATGATGATAGCTGTCTATTTGAGCCAAGTTGTTATGACGACCGGCTTGACATTATCAACCTTTCGCTCGGCGGCGCAGGACATGCTGATGATGCCACTTCTCAAGCGATCGATCGTGCCGTTGCTTCCGGTGTTATCGCTGTTGTCGCCGCTGGTAATGATGGACCCAAAGAACAAACAATTGGTTCTCCAGGAACAGCACGGAATGCAATTACTGTTGCCGCCATCGATCGTGAGGGTAACCTCGCAGAATTCAGTTCTCGTGGTCCGGCACTTGATGGTGAGGATCGTCCCATCGCGAAACCAGATATCGCAGGTGCTGGTGTTTCAATCTGCGCGGCTTTTCCAAAAGACCTTGTTCATAAAAATCCGGGCGTACAACCATGTCTTGGTGACCACTATGCGCTGGCGAGCGGAACATCAATGGCAACGCCACATGTTGCAGGTGCTTTGGCACTCGTTAAGCAAGCTTACCCAGCGTTATCTCCACTCAATATCAAACAACTCATCATGGATGAAGCGGTGCCGTCACCAGAATACAGCGCAGACGAAGTGGGTGCCGGACGCCTCAATATCGACTTTTTATTTGAAACCGACGAACCCACTCTCGTCGCCGCCTTTGATCAATTAACCCAACATCATGATTTGATCAGCCTTGTCGCAGAACTTGGTATTTTAGGAGAAGATAATAAAAGCGATTTAGAGCACGATGCAGGAACGTTCGATGCACAAGAATCAGGACTCTTTGATGCCAACTACGAATACACATTGAGTGTGAAAACGGCGCAAACTGAAAAACAAATACTTGCGTCTGGTTCTATTCCACATTCAGTGAAGAAACGACAATTACTGAAAGAGTTCCGACTCGACGGTTTTAGGGAGGAGAAACCGATTGAACTTGAGCTACTCGTGACGGATGAGCATGATGAAATTGTGGCATTCGATCGTCGAAACCTGTGGGTCGATCATATGAAATTATCGCATGCCAATTACGATCCTCCTAATATCAATTTATACGGCCGTGTGAGCGCACCTTATGGCCCCCCGAAACTATGGGTGAAGTCGAGTGAGCAATCATGGGAAGATGCGACAGAGATTACTTTTACGGGTCAGAGCGATGGTTTACTTGGCTCTTTGAGCCGCACACAACTCGATTCTGGTTTCTATGACTTCAAACTTGAGTCATTCGATGAAACAGGTGAGCAACTTGGCGAAGAAGTGCTCTCACATTTTTATCTCGATAATCGAGTCACGCCCGGCTGGCCTGTCAAAATGGCGGGCGCTATCAACTCGACGCCTGTTGTCACCGATCTTAACAATGATGGTGATCTTGAGGTGATCATCACAGACACCAAAGGTGGTCTTAATGTCGTTCGTGCAAATGGTCTTCCACTACCAGGTTGGCCAGTCGACACAGAAGAACGCTTCTCAATGTATCAAACGCCAGTTGCCGTCGATATCAATAATGATGGCATCAAAGAAATCTTGGTGCCAACGTGGTGGCAACAAATCAAAGCCTACGATTATACAGGCAATGAAATCGCATCGCCATTTATTGATGGTCCATTCGGGTATGTCCAAATAGATCATGGACACTATACTTCTACCGACTCCCCAAAAGCTCGCTTTGGTTTTACTATTTGCGATCTCGATCAAGATGGTGAAGATGAATTGATCGCCAACTCATATGATAATATCGGCGTGTATGAACATGACGGGACCTATATTTTCTCCTTTGAGGTGATGGCCGATCCTGAAAAGTCCTCAAGCTTTAATACCCAGCACACCAAAGTCGCTTGTGACGACCTTGATAACGATGGCGATATGGAGATGGTCTTTGCGGTCGGCACAGGACATATTCAAGTCTTTGATCACCTCGGACAAAAAACAGCTGAGTATGCCCCACAAATTCCTGTCAATAGTTGGGCATTCTATGCCGGCATTTCAGTTGGCGATGTCGATGGTGATGGTGATAAGGAAATCTTCGTAGGAACGAACCCTGAGTTCGTCGCAATGCATCACGATGGCACACGGCTCGAAGGCGAATGGCCAACCCGTTTTGGCATCATGCATACTGGTGTCGCTTTGCTTGATTTAGATGGTGACGAATTGCCTGAAGTTGTCAGAGGACCGAAGTCAAATATGTTGATCGATACCCACCCTCTGAGGGCATATGATGCAGATGGCACTGATGTAAATGGTTTTCCGATCAGTATTTCAGGCGGCATTAACATTCTTGGTTTCCCACAAGGGCAGATCCCGCCGCCGCTTGGCGCCGATCTAACAGGTGATGGCCGAGATGAAATTATACTCGCAAGCCACCAGTTTTCTCGAATCATCATTTATGACGCTGATGGCAATAAACTCGAAGATACACCACGTCCATTTTCCCAGAAGAGTGGTCTTGAAACGTATGGCGGACCATTGCTCACCGATCTTGATCAAGATGGACGCTACGAACTGCTCCAAGGTGATATATATGGAAATATGATCAGTTGGAGTCTCGGTTATGAGATTCATCCACAATCAGGCTGGATGGCACCAAACGGAAACCCCAACCAAAATGGACAATATTGCACCAACTGTAACAGTGATATCAGCCAGGCGATATGTGGTGTCGATAGACCATGTGACCATCTCGATTGCCTCTTGACTGATGTATGCAATATCTGTGAAGAAGAGATTGAAAATAGTACCAACTGTGATGATGCAAATCCCTGCACACTTGATGCCTGTACACCCTATACGGATGACAACCAAAGTGGTTGTATCAACCAAGTGATTCCACTCGGTACGATCTGCGGCGATGATCTTTATTGCAATCTTGAGGGCAACTGCCTTCCACCCGTTTGTGAAAACAATGCAGACTGTGATGATGGCGACCCATGTACAGAGAATATATGTAGTCGCCCTAATTCAGGTCTCGCCCAGTGCATCACAACACAGCGACCTATCGATGCTTCTTGTGGTGACAATCTTTACTGTACGGCGGAAGGTGATTGTGATGTTCATCATTGCGAAACATTAGCCGACTGCGAAGATAACGATCCATGTACAACAGATGCCTGTCTTGATGGTGGAACAGCCGCCTCTCAATGCATTAATAATTCTATTCCAACACATGGCTCATGTGGTGATGATATGCGATGTGATGAAGATGGACAATGCGTTATCCCAGCGTGTGGTACCCACAGCGACTGTGAACAACCTGAGAATCCATGTGAACATGCTTACTGTTTACGCGCAGGCCGTACAGACGCCTACTGTCGCATCTTTGAACAACCGAAGAATAGAATCTGCGGTCCACTTCAAATGTGTGATGATGATGCACAGTGTATTGATGTTGCGTGTCGCGTCCCATCAGACTGTGATGATGGCGATCCATGTACGATCGATTCATGCGAAGATAAGACAACAATTGATGCATACTGCCAACATGCCCCAGTAGAATCCAATGACTGCAATCTAACTTCTGACCCTGAGGTCATCTGCCCCTCACATATTGTTAATGATGATTGGATCTACGTTGATCGAACAGAGTCATATCGAAATGAATGTGAAGTCGACGCATATGAGTGTTTTGATGTCTACTATTACGATACCGGGGAAACACGGAGCGCAACGTGCCGAAATGGAATATGGCAAAGATAATTGAAGTCAAAACAGAATTAAAAAATCCCGCTTAAGCGGGATATTTTTTTGATTGTATTGGCGATTACCAAGACGCTTTTGTAACACCAGGTAATTCACCATTCAATGCCATTTCACGAAATGGGATACGGTTCAAACCAAACTTTTTGTAAACAGAACGAGAAACACCTGTCTTCTGGCAACGACTCGTTAAACGTACTTTAGATGTATTTCGTTTCATGCTTGATAGCTTCCATGAAGCTTCCATCTTTTCATCATAAGTTGCGTTTTGGTCATTTAAAATCTTTTTTAAAGCAGCACGTTTCTCGATATTATGCTTTGAGTTCGCCATTTTCTGACGTTTGACTTCTCGTGCAACAATTGCTTTTTTTGCCATGGATCTCTCCTTAAATACAGATCAGACTTTATCTATATGTGATTTCAAACGGTCTGACAACCCTTATTCCAATGCACAAAGAATCAGCATGCTTTTAAGCCTTCTTTTTCTTGGGTTGAACATATCCAATCGTTTCAAAGAAAAATCGAGCCTTTCCGCGCTTTTCCTCAACCAACTCAGAATCAGACAATAAGAAGTCGAGGGCCCATCGATTCACCTCAATCGCTCGTTCTGGACTAGCAACCTCTATTTCAAGCTCAAAGCGCTCTTTATCTCCAGGGAAACGGGCGTAATCAAGCTCGAGGCTCTCTTCTAGATCGGATAGCTGCCATACTTTGCGCGTATTTTCGAACATTCCCAAACACGTCCACGCTGTTCTTGGCATTTTAAAGTACTTCTCAGGAATACCCTCTGAAAGGAGTGTTGTTTTCACCCGTTCGTATATTTTTGATGGATCATCAATAATTTCAATAGCTTGTGATTCATTTATCGATTTTTCAACTTCCATTCGACCATTAAAACGTTGATTTGACTCATATTGATTTGGCCCTTTTAGAGTCAAGAGCCACTTCACGGATCTCGTCAAACGATTTTGACGCAATCTTAACGTTGAACGATGCGCTTCAAGCCACCGATTCGCATCAAAAAAGTAGTTCGTCTGCTCTTTTGTTTCAATATGCGAACCCCCGAGCCGTTTGAGTCTTTGCTCCAAGTCTTCATAAACTTTTCGCCCTGAAAGAACATATTTCAGTTCAATTTCTCGGTTGTCCATTTTCGGATTTCCCACTATCACAACTCCTAAGGCATCGTAACGCCAGGAGAGTTTCAATGGAAGTTAAAAGTTCAGAGAATCATGAGACGACATATCGGACCGAAATGGATAGTATGGGTGAAATTCAGGTCCCAGCTGATAAATATTGGGGTGCGCAAACCCAACGCTCTTTCCAAAACTTTAAAATTAGTGGTGAACGTTTTCCGCGTGTTTTTATTCGTGCGTATGGCCTTGTGAAACAGGCTGCAGCGGAGATCAACTGCGAGCTTGGCGAGATCTCAGAAGAGATTCGCGATCTCATCATTCGTGCATCACAAGATGTGATCGACGGACGGCTTGACGATCAATTTCCGCTTGTTGTATGGCAAACCGGCTCTGGCACGCAAACAAATATGAATGTCAATGAAGTGATTTCAAATAGAGCAATTGAAATCGCAGGTGGAGAACGCGGCAGTAAAAAACCGGTCCACCCAAACGATCATGTGAATCGGGCTCAGTCGACGAATGATTCATTCCCAACGGCAATGCATGTGGCAACCGGATTAGCGATTAAAGAAGCGCTCATGCCAGAAATCGAGAGTCTCGTGGCGACATTCGATCGACTGAGTTTTGAGTTTAAAGATATTGTTAAAATTGGTCGAACCCACTTACAAGACGCAACGCCACTCACACTCGGACAAGAGGTTTCAGGTTGGTCTGCACAGCTCAAATCAGCTTCCGAAGCGATTCAATGCTTGATGCCACAGATATATGCATTGGCGATTGGAGGAACAGCTGTTGGTACGGGTCTTAATACACATCCTAATTATGCAAGCAAAGTCTCTAATCGATTAGCAGAAAAAACAGGACTTCCTTTTCATTCAGCAGAGAACAAGTTTGCCGGCCTTGCCGCACATGACGCTATTGTCGTGATGTCTGGTGCGATCAATACATTAGCATGCGCGATCATGAAGATCGCGAATGATGTTCGCTGGCTTGCATCTGGACCACGGTGTGGATTTGGCGAAATCGCGATTCCAGAGAATGAACCTGGTTCTTCGATTATGCCAGGTAAAGTGAACCCGACACAGTCTGAGGCCATCACAATGGCATGCTGCCAAGTCATGGGTAATCATACAGCAATTACCGTAGCCGGTTCACAAGGTAATTTCGAGTTGAATGTTTATAAGCCTGTGATGATACACAACCTATTACATAGCATTCGCTTGATGGCTGATGGTATTCGTTCGTTTAATCAGCATTGTGCTTCAGGAATCACGGCGAATAGGGATCGTATCGATGATCTATTACATAAATCTCTGATGCTTGTCACTGCACTCAATCGTCATATCGGTTACGACAACGCATCAAAGATCGCGAAATATGCTCACAAGAATGGACTCACCCTAAAAGAAGCAGCCCTCAAACTTGAACTTCTCACCGAAGACCAGTTCAATGAATGGGTCATTCCAGAGGATATGGTTGGACCAAGGGCGCAGTAAGTCAAACACTGATGCAGCATAAATCGGTCAGCTAACTGAGCCGACCTTTTTTCTATATATAACCGATGTACTTATTGAATACGCGCAGAAATCATTCGATAACCGTGATTTAGTTTCACAAAAGTCAGAAGCGTATGTGCCGAAGAATTGTCTTGCGTCACTCCGACTCCATAATGACTATTGTCTGCAGATTCTATGCTCCATTCGATTAACGGAAGAGACGTACCTGATGTTGTATTTGGGCATGAAACACGATATGGTTCGTAGATTTCTCCACTATACAGAGTAGAGTCTCCAGAGACAACAACACTTGAAGTCCTTGCACGTGACTCTTTCGCTGCCAACAGTGCTCGTTTTAATGGTGTATATGTACTCTTTAAAAATGACACATGAGAAGTTTTTTTCTGAGGTCTTTCCCCATGGGTATACTCAACTTTTTTATTGGTATGTTTAAGAAGTCTGGAAAGAGACAACTTATCTAAATACTTTTGTCGAACCCACTGCTCGAAATCAGCCTTATCCTCATCACTCAATATTGTACAAAAAGTCTCGGCTGTCGCCGTAGGCTTCAGTTCAGCCTCATTCACGCTCACTGTTTGTTGCACTTCCTCATTTGTTTGAAGCGCAGTTGTTTCTTTCGACAGTTCTTTATTTTCAGAAGGTGTGACAGTCTCCTCTATGCGAGTCGTATCTTCTGCAATCATTTTATCTCTTTCAGGCGAAGATTCATCTTGAACGATAGGCGTATTTTCGTCGGCTTCTTCACTATCAGTGGTCTCTGCACTCACATTTGTCATCTCTGTCGTTTTAGTTTCAGACTCGACTTGTTGAACAGGTTCCTCTGAGACAGCTTGCTGACTTGAGCAAGCAACTAACAAATACATTGGTAAAGATAAATATTTCGCTTTCATGATGCTCTCACTTTATTCTTCAAAATCGCAGTTTTCGAGTGCACGTTCTAAGATAAGCGCCGAAGATACCTCATTTGAACATACATTATTTAGATCAAAGATCCCAATCGAATCACCATTCACTCGGCAATCACATACTTCTGTGTTTTCATCACATTCAATCACAAATATATTTGGAGAGCATGACACTCGCAATTCGCAGTCAGAGTATTGACCTGTCTCATAATCATAATTTGCACTTCCATCATAACTATAGTCATCACTCCAGAAAGAGGAATCTTCTTCGATATCTTCATCGCCGTCTAACTCAGTTTCCTCGTAGAAATCATCATCATCATTTGAAGGAAGTGAATCTTCACCACCAAAGATCCCCAAAAAACAGCCTTGAGAAAATATCAATAATGATAACAAGATAAAGGTAGATTTGATCATATAAGCTCCTCATATTTATTAAGGCTTCTAAAGTTATTTACAAGATAGTTGTAGTAATTTAGACAGCCTTATTCTTAAAAGGAGAAAACATGAAAACATTACTTCGAACCGCTATTCTAGCAATCGCAATGACAACGATGACTGGCTGTTTCACTTATGTGACAAAAGTTGGCCAAGGCGCCCAAACAGGTGTTTCTGAAACTGGTAAAAATCACTACTTGATTTACGGTCTTGTTCAGATGAAAACAACTGACTTTCAAAAACTTGCTGGCGATGCGACAGATTACACTGTCAAGATTGAACACACATTCTTAGATGGTCTTGTTAACGCCATCACATTCGGTATCTACAATCCGACCACTGTGACTGTGACAAAATAAATAAGAACGGGGGCCATCAGGTCCCGTTTTTTCACATGAAAGTTCTATTTTATTTTCTTTCCGCCTCCTTTTTTTTGCAGGCGGTTTATATTGTCGTCGCGGCCCAGACGCTTAACGCATATCAACTCGGTCGCTTAGCTGGCGCGGTAATCCTTACGCTTCTATTCTCATGGCTTGCATATCGTCGTCAAAAGATTGCGCCGACAAAACCTTAATTTGCGTGGTCACGATCGCATCGGTCAACCATCCGATATCGGCTCAACCATTTAAAATATAAAGATAAATTAATAGCAACTTTTGGCATACTTCCTGCTTCTATAAAGGCAGTAGGAGAAAAAATATGTTACCCATTTATAAAGTTAAAAGCCTTACAAAACACTTGGTCACGTCGATTGCCACACTTGAAGATTTACCTTTCGCAGAACTCGTCGTCTTACAAGTTGGCACGATGTCATATGTTAGTTACGATGGTTTCGTTCGATTCGTCATCCAAGTGAACGCCTAAAAATATAAAGGACTATTGCGATCTGTAGATCGCATATGAACCCAATGGGTGACACAGCAGCTAATAATGATTAGTACAAGATCCCGATTTATATACTAAATGATTTTGGCACGGCTTTTGCTTATCTATATGAAAGGAGTCAATTATGCTGCCAATATATAAAGTTCAGTCACTCGACCATCAAGTCTTCTCTTCAATTCTTCAATTGGAAAATTTACCTCATCATCAACTCGCTATCCTGACTTTCGGAGAACTTTGTTATATCATCGCTGAAGGTTTTGTACGCGCTGTTATTCAGGCGCAACATATCGATCGAAAAATAAAAACAACGCGCTTGAGTCGCAGCTTAATTCACCCAATTAATGATTAGAGCTGGTTTTATACAACCCCAAAAAAAAAACGAAGCGAAGGCTTCGTTTTTGTGGTGCCCAGGGACGGACTTGAACCGCCGACACAAGGATTTTCAATCCCATGCTCTACCGACTGAGCTACCTGGGCACATGAAGAGATTAGCACGAGAAAAAGCCATGTCACTAACTTTGTTCATAAAAAAAGCCTGCGATTTGCAGGCTCTTCATCATTTTCAAGCTATTCTAAGGCGCACTCAGAAAGACTTGTGCCCGGGCTGATGTTGTTCCATCAAGAGAAACATAACCACCAAAAGACAGGACCTGGTTGTTGCCAGTCAATGTCAGAGATGTATCAGCGAGGCTTTGTGGAATCGTCGATGTTGTTTCTTCAATATTCATACGCGGTGCACCGAGATCACGCTTGTAAAGTTCTGTCACGACAGCACCATTTTCACTCGCAAGTGTCCCACCAAATATGAGAACGTCTCCACCCCATAGTTGAATAGATTGATGTCGCGCGCGGGCAGAGCGTAAAGTCCCTGCATTGCTTTCAAGGTTTGCATGCGCATCACCAATACTTCTATACATAATACGATTGGAGATATTGGCTGGACTTGTTGCCAATGTTGGATCTTCTGTCAAGCCGGTGTATCCACCCGTGATCATCACCACTTCATCGCTTAGATTGTCTCCTGGCAATGTCACTTGGCTATGCAACATTGGGCAGTAGTCTCCCATAGAACGTGTTTCAGCAGGAACACGGTCTGTGACAACTTCAACTTGTCCCGTATTTGGAGAGCGACCAATCACTTGTATATCACATCGAGATCCACGGGCCGCTGTATCATAGTAAACGCCACCAGAAATAATGATCCGTCCATCAGCAACAGACGAAGCATGATGCGAACGTGCCATTGATGTTGCGGTGGCATCATCGATCAACATTGTCGAAATAATTTCTGTATTTACATTAAAGACCTCAATAATGGCCTGGCTACCAGATGTATCTAAGTTCGTCGCCCCAGAAGTTGCGAGACCATCAGGTAAACAACCATTCCCAGAGCAACCACCAATGATATATATATTGCCTTCTTCCGGCAAAAACGCCGCAGTATGCATTGATCTGGGTTCACTCATCGAAAAGTTGTCAAACTCGAATCGGCCTTCATTTAGAGCTTCCACATCAATCAGTGCGGCCGTGCTCGCAACATCTAACCGATCTTTGCCGAAGAATCCGCCTGAGATCAACACGCCTTCAACACCTGAGTCACGTTCAAACCTTGTGGCAGTATGAAAAGCACGCTTATTGACCGGCGAGTTGGTTGGGATTTCAGTGAGTGAACCATCAACAGGATCGTATAGGCCTATTGTTTCAGCATATTCCATGCAGCGAACTTCACCGGCACCTGTTCCAAATAATTTACAGTGGGTATTCCCTTCCAATGATGTGCCTGGAGATGGAATCCATGTCGCGCCACCAAATATCAATACTTTATTGATCGAGCTCAGGTATGTCGCTGTATGACCGAAGCGCTGCACAGCAACACGATCACTACAGATAATTTCGTTATTATCATTCAATGTCGTTGCTCTTTCAAACGCATTGGCTCGACCAACCATCATGACCACATGACCTTCATCGCGTTCAGCTTGTAGCGCCGCCGAAGAGCCGACAATTGAAGGCGCCCCACTTGTCGAACCATCAGAATAACCTTTGATGCGCATGACTACTGTTTCATCAAGCTCAAATGAAACAGAAGGTAAGTTGGTTCCTGATTTGAAACTGCTGCTACTCAAGACTTCATCAATTTCTCCTGAAGTTGTGAGACGAGAGACATCAATTTCAAACTCATTTGCGAGATCGTCGACCACACCTGTTTGAGAACATGGCTCAATAATTGTCACGTCAAGTCCAGCTGTTCGGCCACAGCTAGAGAGAACGAGACCACAACCTAATAAAGATAAACGGAATAGATTTTTATTCAACTTATTCATGATTTCGATACTCCAAAACTTAAGGGAAAGATAAAACATTGAGTTGGCCACTATTGACATCTGCATAGCGCTCATTGAGGTACATGCCGCCAATAATCGCGCCTGTGACGACGACAACACCACCACCGATCAACAGCCACTTTTTCTTATTCGAAGACATGCCTTCTGACTCATCATCTTCTTCCATCGGCTCTTCAAGCATGACATTTGATGTGCCCGATGCGAAAGGATCTGAATTATCAAAGTCTCTCATCGATAATCCACTCCCGCCGGCGGCAGGCTCTGGTGTTGGACCTCCAGCAAGACGTCGGCCAGCATTCGCTTCTGCTTGAGTCGGTTGTTGTGGTTGAGGTTCTTCATCCAACAATCTTCGCGAAGGTGTTTCTTTCGCAGTTTGAGCTTCCTTTGGCTGCGCTGCGACAACACCGGTTGGTATATCTAAACGCACCACATCACGATACGAAAAATTCACACTCGCCATATCAACCCGTTTTTGTTTTACATCAGGATTGATGACACGCTTGTCGACTGCAACAAAAGGTTTTGTGACAACACGATCCACCAATTCGGCTTTCAGTTTTCCGCTCTCAATAATGAGGTTCAAAAAGTCTGAATCGAAACGGCGTTGTGTTAATCGCGATATTTGTCCTGTTCCTGCATCAACGTAAATAAAGTTGACATGAATCATCGGCCCAATCGCAGTCGCAACACCCGTCAACACACCCGGATAGTCCGCCGATTTCGCTTTTTTGACCATCGTACTCACCCCTTGGTCATTCATACGGTTATCTGAAAAAAGAGACCCACTTGATTTAATCGTGTCACTCGTTTCAGGAGACACGGAAGACACTTGATTTCCGAGAACGTCAACAACTGTTGCCCAAACATTATTTGATTCATCAACCAATCTCACGACATGCCGCCCAGGCAGCACATCATTGATTTGAATCGGGGTTTTACCATAATCTTGCCCGTCAATAAAAACCTGATGTCTCTTCGCACCATCTGAAAGCGCAATACCACCACGTCGCTCAGAGAGCAGTTGGTTTTGCACCATTGCGATTCGGCCTAAAAACATCGGCGGCAAACTTTTCGGAAAGTATTTCATACTCGGGTCAACGACAATGGCCTGACGCGTATAACCATCCGAAACAGACAATTCATCTTGTCTCAAAGCGAGCTCTGCTTGCGCAAGATATAAATCAACAAGTGGCTTAACATTTTTCAACCCAGCAACATTATCACCCATAAGTGGAGAGACACGTTCCAGGACAAGTTTTGCGTTTTTAAAAGATTCACTATTAAGATATGAACGTGCACGGGTGATTTCGCGCTCGGCTTTGGACACATTTTTCGCTGCAACTGCCCCCGAATTCGCGAAAGACGATCCTTGTGTTTTCCCCACTCTCAACCCACTATCCTTGAGGGTCACGCCACTCGCTTTGAGTTGTTTGAACAGTTTATTCTCGAGACTCTTCGTTAAGCCTGCATCCATATTGATGCCAACGATGGGTGTGGTGAGCATACGCACTTTCGTATTTTCGGAGATGGTTTGCTCTCCTTCGTCTAGTATGAGAATACTAGAGTCATCACCAAATTCGGATTGGCCAAATGCAGTTGATGATAATAAAAAGATGAACGACATCCCGATATACATTGAGCGAATTAACATAAAATGCTCCCTTTATTTAAAACGACCATTAAGGGTTGCCAGACGAAATCAAACGAGACAAGACCCGATCGATGACTGAGACGACAGATCAGCCAAAAAATACGCTTGATTTACCAATGCCACTTCCCCGGCATAGGCAGATTCGGCCAATCTTTATTCAAATGCTCCTATTCGGCGTCCTTTTTTCGATCTCCGTTTACCATTTTGTTGTCACCGAGCAACTCCTTAAATCCTATCGAGCGATCCGTCCATTGATTCTCGCCTATCAAAAACACATCACAAATATTTCTATCATTTTGATCTCACTTTTCACGATATTTGTTATTTGGCAATTCGTCACCTTTGTGAAACGACGTCAATTTGCTCGTGCATTTGTCGTTGACGAACGGCACCTGACAGCGTTTCAAAAACGTTTAAAACCAGTGCTAAGCCCCATTGTTCCATCTTTGATTCAACACATACGACAGCAACAATCGAGTGTTGAAGGCGCCCAATTACAGAGACGTGAATACCAGCTCCGAAGCGAGTTTGCAGAAGATATTGTTCGAACAGTGCCCACAGGCATCCTCGTCCTGACACAGTCTTTATATATTCGAAGTATCAATGCTGCTGCGCGATCTTTTTTAGATGTCCATATGCTCGATTTACAAGGGAAAGATATTCGACAGCTTGCCGAACTACCATCGGCACTGCAAAGTGCCATTGAACAGACATTTTCAGCGACAACATCGGAGCAAAATATTAAAGGGTTGAGCCACAAAAATTACATCCTTGATTGTCAAATTCGTCCAGTTCGCGGCGTTGGGGGGACAAAGCGGGAGGATATCTTGGTTTTGCTTGAAGATGTCACCGAGCGGGAGAAAGCGCGTGCGCATATGTTAGATAATGAGCGCATGGCTGTGATGGGACGAATGGGCGCTCAAATAACCCATGAAATTCGTAATCCACTCTCCAGTATTGGACTCAATGTTGAACTCCTCGGCGATGATGCTTTATTTTTACCTGAAGCGCGCCAACAAGAATTTAAACAAATTGTCGGTTCTGTGCGCCAAGAGGTTGATCGACTTTCAGAACTCACCGAGGCCTATCTTCGATTAGCCAGATTACCAGATACAGGATTAATTCACGTTGATTTCTCAGAGCTGCTTGAGGACATTGTCGATTTTCAGCAATTTGAGGCCGAGAGAGCCGAAATCAAACTTATCTTTAAATCAGAACTTGAGCAGCCCAATCGTCTTGTTGCGCCTGGTCGAATTCGACAGGCTGTACTCAACATCATCCGAAACGCGATGGAAGCGATCGGAAAAAATGGAACCATAAGAGTCCGCTTATATGAAAAAAATCAGGTAGTTATAATACAAATCGACGACTCGGGTCCTGGTATTCCAATCGAAATCAGATCTCGGATCTTTGATAGTACGTATACCACCAAATCAGATGGAAACGGACTTGGCCTTGCTGTGTGTGCAGAAGTGTGTCGAGAATATGATGGAACGGCGATAGCTGACGTCTCGCCACTCGGTGGCGCACGAATCGAGATGCATCTTCGCCTGACAGAATATTTAGAAATGACATAATTTCGTCCCTTGACGAATAGTTTTGTTGCGCTTATGTTCTGTTTCTACTCAGATCAAAAGAGGTCGTTATGAAAGCAGGAATCCATCCAACATACGAACGCGGCACAATCAACTGCGCCTGTGGTACAAGCTATGAAATGGCAAGCACAATTGGTGCACACAATGTTGATATCTGCTCTGCATGTCACCCATTCTTTACAGGTAAAGCTAGAATTGTTGATACCGAAGGCCGTGTCGAACGATTTAAGAATAAATACAAGCGAAATTAGTCGCCGATTTATCAGCAATCGAGTGAAAGACCCTATGATGGGTCTTTTCTTTTTTATGAAGACTCTTTTATGTAGACCTATTGATTCAGGCGCATTGGGGATTATAATTCAAATATGAAGTTATCTATTATACTCCGTTGGCTCACCATTCTCATCTCTCAACCAGTGATTGGCGGTCAAGCCGTTATCGAAGGTGTGATGATGCGCTCTCCAAAGAGCCTTGCGATTGCGGTCCGTCGACAAGACGGTTCAATTGCCTTGCGTGAGGATGCATGGTTGTCATTTTCGGAGCGACTGCCATTTTTGAAGTGGCCTTTTCTACGTGGCGCCACCATGCTGATTGAAAGCATGGTTAACGGCGTTCAAGCACTGAATTTCTCGGCTGAACAAGCGATGATTGATGAGAAAAATAGTGATGCGAGTACAGAAGACGAACCTGTCAATAAATGGCTTTTACTCGGTACTGCTATTTTTAGTATGGGGCTTGGCATGTTGATTTTTAAGGGTGTGCCGCACGGACTAACGATGTGGCTTGGTCTTAATACAGATCAAGCTTTGTTTCATTTGGTCGATGGTGCTATTAAACTTGCTTTTTTCGTCGCCTATATTTTTGCTATCTCTCAAATGAATGATGTGAAAAGACTCTTCATGTATCATGGTGCGGAACATAAATCTGTTCACACATATGAGCAAGGCTTAGCACTTGGTGTTGATGAGACCATGCCACAAACAACAGCACATCCACGTTGTGGAACAACATTGATTCTTCTTGTGATCACCCTCAGCATCTTTGTTTTTGTTGCAGTTATCCCATTTTTGCCAAAGGTGAGTGACACCGCATGGATACAAAATATCTTCGCCCTCTTTGTGAAGATTCCCTTGATGCTCCCTGTCGCTGGTCTTGCGTATGAGTTTCAACGTCTTGCCGCTAAAAATCCAGATGCGTGGTGGGTTCGCGCCGCCATCGCGCCGGGTATGCAGATGCAAAAACTCACCACACGCGAACCGGACGCTGCACAAGTTGAAGTGGCATTAACTGCACTCAGAAAGGCCTTGTGGCGTGAACAAAACTCAGATGAGCATGCAAAAGCAACAGATGAGCGTGAACGGACAGTTGTCTTGTATAATGCCTTCGAGGATGTGGTTTCACAGATTCCACTCAAAGCCTAAGGCAGCAATCTACAGCATTAATTGAAAGGTCACGTTGATGTGACTTGTCGAACTTTTTGACTGAGTTTTCGAATACGGCTTTCATATTTCGGGTGCGTACAGTAACGCCCGACGATACTTCGAAAGGAACCCATTAGACTGAAATGAGACTTTTTCGGGTATTTGATCTCTTTGCCATCTTCAAAAATGTGTCCCTGTGGTGTGACGTCTAACCCAGCACGGAGTTGTCCATCGTGCGCAAGTAAATCTTGAATATCTCGATGCTGCCCTAAGTACTCTTTTGAAATGAGTTCATAGAATCGACTATACCCATCTTTCTTAGACGCATATCGCTTATGGCGGCCAGCGTTATTATAACTCGTATTAAATGGGTCACGTCCATGATATGCCCCATACTGGCCAATGCCAGTTTCAAGCGCTGCCATTGCAACAACAAACTCTGGTGTAAGGTATACCTGATGCTCTTTGTAGAAATCTATCGCCACTTCTGTCAATAGCTCCACATCTAACGCCAGCTTCATGTCGACCCCCTTGTTGGGTGTGAATAGGATTGAACCATCATCTCGTCGTTCTTTTTGTCCTAGAAAATTTTTTTGATAAGACTCAACTTTTTGATTGTAGCTTTTCCAAAAATCATCATTGTAACGCCCTTGTAAAACGATCCGACCGTCGAGTAAGGCGTCAAACACGGGCTTGTCGTAGACGTCAACGTGACACTCAACATATTCGTTAATTTGAAGATCGTCGTAAAAATCAAGCAAGGCACGCTCTGTCGCTCGATTCATAAAGCCGGTCACCGGAACAGACAAATAGCCCGCTTCAAGTAAACGTTCTTGAAGAGAAGCAACCCCTGGACCAAACTGATGCATATGATTAATTTGGTGAAGCTCTTCACATAAGCCACGTTCAAAGACATCGACAAAAGCTTGGTGAGTTGCTTGGTTCACACGACCCGTACAAGATAATTCCATGTACAACTGAAATTCTGAGATTTGTTTTTTGGCTTCATCATAGTCGGCGGCGATATCTTGAGAAAAGTGTATTTCAGTTAGTGCGCGCGCAAAATCTTTTGTCGAAACCTGATGATACTCGGCGGACACAACTTTCTCTGAAAAATAATGAGAAGGAACATCATCACAATCATAATCAGATACGGTCATCCCATTTACATCGATTCCACGGACATCGTTTAGCAAATCATCTGTTGATAAAATGTAGACATCATCTGTATTCTGTACATCGAATACCTTTTCAAAATGCGTATTGATTTTGTCTCTCTGTCCGGTCGATACCGGGGTCTCAAAGAGATCTTCCGAAAACCCCATCAAGGCAATAAGTGAAGCACCTTTCCGAATCGATTTATTCTGGCGAATATCCTGCAGGAAAGACTGCCGCGACTTCAAAGACGTCTCTTCTGTCATTGATGCACGTCTAACACTTTTTTTCATATGTCTATTGATCTTCCCCATGTTTATAAATTAACGCACTGTCCCATCACTGCATCGGACAATGATCCGATAAGTACAGATAGCAGATTGGTTTAAGCGGCTTACGCTACAGACAAATCTTTTTTGTGTTGATAAGCGGCGACAGTATGGACTGTCTCATCGAACAAATTCTTGCTCATCGAAATTGCTGCGGCGGGCAAGGCGATGGCCAGCCCGCATAAGCCAGAAAATAATCCCTCATCGAAACCGTAAACAGCAAGTCGTGGGATATCCAATATACCGACAGTACGAAACTCTTCACAGTTTCCAGGAAAATCAGGGTTATGGATTAGCGCTTTCAAATTTCTTTTGGCTGATTCCAAGTGATCAATCTCGTATTTTTGCTCGTCGAGTAATGCACCTAGACGCTGAGAACTGGATAAATCTCTAAGCTCAACCAGTTCTCCTGTATCGGTATCTCTCAACTGTGTTTGTGGATCAAAACGATACTTTCTTCTACGTTGTGCTTCATCAGTCAAAAATAAGTGATAATTATCCTCTTCGCGATCATATGGATACTCAGCTTCTTTAACATGTCCGTATTGCAACATGAAGTCTCGCTGGCGTTTATCCATTTCATCAAGAAATAGTGTTTCATCTTTGATTCGATTATAAAAATATGAGCGTACAGTCTTCATATGTATCTATATGCAGGAGCCTTATATTTTGGCCAGTTCTATAATAAGTTATCAAGTTTATTGACACGGCTTGTCTTCAAGCCAGTTTTCAACCTCTTCGACCCATCGCGCATCGACACGGTACCGGCCAACAGGTGGCATCACAATGTCAGGATCAACCGAATTGAGGCGTCGTAACAAATCAGAATTTCCAGGAGTATCAGTATCAACGACCATCACACCTGGTGTCAGTTCACTGACATCACATAACCCTGTATCAGACAGAAAAACTGAGCGTCGTAAATCAAGTCCACCTCTGCCAAGTCCACCTGGTCTATGACATGTTGCACAATTCACATGCAAATAGTCACGTATCGCCGCTTCTCGATTGTCATGTGTTAATTCTGCTTCTCTTGAAATCAACTGACGTTCTCGAGGTTGAACTGTTGTCATTAAACCAACCTCACGAAAAGCGCTCAGCTGCGCATGACCAGGGGCATAGTCATCTCCTTCAATTGTTTTTTCGAGTTGATCTTGTTGCAAGCCCAAAAATGAACCCGCCGCCTTACTATGACATCGATTGCAACTCGTCGAAGTCGGGATCTGCCAATCTGCGCCATC
>JAHDGS010000074.1:8281-13838 GCA_020627505.1 Myxococcota bacterium | reverse complement strand
TGACTTATTAGAGACTGTGGATCACGGCCTTCAAATGGTGATCAAGGCGAGTCTCGACCATCCAACTGCTGTGATTGTTGGCTGCCCTTATCGGGTTGAAGACAGGCTCTATAATTGTGCTGCTGTGATTCAAAATGGCCAACTACTCGCGCTCATACCAAAATCAGCACTACCGACCGATCGAGAGTTTGAAGAGCGAAGACATTTTAGTGCTGCCCCACTCAACATGCGAACGCTCGAGACGGTACATGGTCCTGTCCAGTTTGGTATTCATCAACTCTTCACCGATACAACACAGGATGTTCAATTTGGCGTTGAAATCTGCGAGGATGCTTGGGTGCCACATGCGCCGCATGACGCCCTTTTCGCTGCAGGAGCTGATTTGGTCGTCAATCTGTCTGCATCAAACTACACCCTTGGAAAAGCACGGCGACGCCGTGTTTTATGTGAGGCCGCATCTCTCAAGGCATCTGGTGCATATGCGTATATTTCTGCAGGCCTTGGTGAGTCGACGACCGACATTGCCTTTGATGGCCACGCAATTTACGCAGAGCGCGGCACAACATTATTTGAGTCAAAACGATTCGCGCAATCAGCCATCGTCACATATGCCGATGTTGACCTCGCGCCGATTCGCGCCGAACGTATGCGGCGAAACCATGATAGAACCATCTATTCCAAAACACATCAGACGCATCGTCTTTCATTCAACGCCATCCCACTTGAAAAGCCACTCCGTGCCTTCTCAAGAACGCCATTTACACAGATCGGGCTCACGGATGAAGCATTATGGGAAACATTTGAGATACAGTCTTACGGACTTGCCCGTCGGATGCAGGCGATGGGACGACCAAAGATTATCCTTGGTATTTCAGGCGGACTGGACTCGACACACGCAGCACTTGTCGCCGTTGAAGCCCTGATTCGATGTGGTCAGCCGCGCACAGATCTCATTGCAGTCGGCATGCCTGGGCTCGGCAGTTCAACACACACACAAGACAATGCACGAGAACTTGCTGACCTCCTTGGCGCAACTTACATGTCGCGAGATATTTCAGATGCGGCATACCGAGAGCTCAAAGCGATCCATCACAAATCTTTTAAGAATGCTGACGATGCATATGATACTTGGCGTGCGACCCTGACTAAAGAAGATGCAGATATTACGTTCGAGAACGTTCAAGCCCGCCTTCGAACATTGACACTGATGAGTCTGGCGAACCAACAAGGCGGTTTCGTTCTTGGCACTGGCGATCTATCTGAAAAAGCGTTGGGTTGGTCAACCTATGCCGGCGATCAAATCGCGCATTATGATATCAATGCAGGTGTACCAAAGACATTAATTCGCCACCTCATTTCATGGGTCGCCAAAGAACGCACCATTCAGTGGGCTGGTCACGATGCAGAAAGACTGTCAACACTTTTGTCTGAGATTATCGGCACACCAATATCACCAGAGCTCGTCCCTGGCGAGCTCTCTGATGGCATACAAAAAACTGAAGCGACCATCGGCGACTACGATTTAAATGATTTCTTTCTCTATCACTGGATCGCAGAAGGCCGACCACTCAGAAGTGTCCTACGCATCGCCGCACAAAGTTTCGCGCCGGATATGGCTGAAGAACACATTCGAAGCCAGCTCAAATCTTTCATTCGACGTTTTGTCACGCAACAGTTTAAACGTAGCGCCACACCAGACGGGCCAAAGGTGCTTGGCCTATCCTTATCACCACGTGGTGATTGGCGATTCCCGTCAGATATGTCCCCTGCGCATTTTTACCGCGAGCTTGATGAATAGCATGTGAATTTATTTTTGCCGAAACATCGCCTTTCGATAGCTCACGAAATTCAACGCAGGCGCTTTCGCCTGCAGAAAGACGGCAACGCGATCCTGGTAATCATCAACAGGTGCAATGAGGGCCTGAAGTGGTTCAAAAAATGACATTCCGTGACGGCAACCGAGCAGCCCTGCAACGAGCGGCAGCACAATATCAACATCAGCACCTTTGCGGGGCAAGTTACCAATTGCTGATAGTGCTTTTTCGGCAGAACACGAGCTATATGCCAATGCATTTAACAATAATTGCTGTGGCGCATCACGCGCATCAATTTCTTCTGGCAGCTGCAGCGTCGACCATAATGAAGTCGCATTCAACTTCGCATGTGCCAACGCGAGCGTCCCTTCAGCCCTCAGCATGCTGGCAGATGTTCGCGGCAAGCGCTCCGACGCGCGCATGTTCTTGATCGTCGACAACGCAACTTCTCGGCCAAGCTCAGTCGCGTCGGGGTGCCCCCATGGCACATCCATTAATGTCGCACGAATAATTCCTGTCGCATAAGCCATCGCAACGACGCTTTCTGCATCAACACAAAGAATGTCCGCAAAATCGACAATATCGGAGGCAACGTGTGCCGTCTCATCGCGAACAAGACAACCAAAGAACAGCGCCAATGGAAGTGCATCTCCAAAAACAGAAATATCATCCATTGTCGACTGCCCATGTTCGACGAAGCTATCGCTTCGCCACCGATCGACAAGGCGCCGAATTCGTCCTGCAAAACCGAGATTCGTACCTGTGACTAAATGACCATGACATTGGGTCGCCAATGCAATCATATGGTCAAAAAAGTGCTGATGCCAATCCGAGCCACCTTTCGCCACAACACTCTCCATCATCAGCATCAACGCACCTGAGAGAACGCTGGGCTCAGCATGCTTCCGGAGTCGCTCGTTGACCTCACTCGACTGTGCATGGCTGCCAAGCAAAGACGGCAGACTTGAATACCCTGCATAGGGTGACCCAAGCGCATCGCCGATAACCATCCCAAGTAAACTGGCACGTACATGCTCTCTCATCAGCACGAACCTTCAGGGAACAACCGCTCTTTGAGTCGTGATCGAAGCCCCCCAAAAGAGCCATTTGACATCATCAAAACGAATACGGGTCGTGTGCCATCATATGATTCCACTGCTTCCACAACGGCACGAAACATCTCATCATGACTGTCAAATGCATACGCGCCATGCGATGTTTTTTGAGCGACATCATGCTCGAGCTGGCGAACATTCAACGATTCTTCAGGCGGCAACTGACGACCAAGTGGCGCAATGTAGACGGCATCAGCAAGTGCAAGGCTGTCCGCATATTCGTTTTGAAAAAAAGTTCGACAACTTGTCGCAGAACCTGCCTCAAACAATGCGACAAGATGGTGGTCAGGGTAAGCGGAGCGAACACCAGCGAGTGTCGTTTTGACCGCTGTCGGATGATGCGCATAATCATCATATAACTTCAAGTTTTCTGATGTGCCGAGACAATCCATCCGCTGCCCTGTCCCTTGAAATTTTGACAACGCTTCAACAATCGCGTCGGTTTCAAAACCATATTGACGTAAAAGACCGAACGCCCCCGTTACATTGAGGACATTGTGTTCACCAATCAGCGGCGTGCTGACTTGAACTGTGCGCCCTTCAAATGTGATCGAAAACCTTGTCAGCCCATCGACAACTGTCGCATCATGGCAACGGTAATCTGCTTGTCCCTTTGTGCCATAACGCATCATTTTTGCTTGAGCGCCCGCAGTTCGGTGCGCATGAGCAATGCCGTCGAGTTCTTCCAGATCGGCCATCATGACGATGTCTTCGCCCGACATATTCGCTACTAACTCAATAAAACGAGACTCAATCTCTGCAATTGAGTCGTAGATATCTGCATGGTCGAACTCTAAGCTTGTGAGTTGCAAGAAGTTAGGTCGATAATGCAAAAACTTCGGCCCCTTATCAAAATAGGCCGTGTCGTACTCATCCCCTTCGACCACAAATGGTGCATCATGCTGCCCGAGTCGAAAACTCTCATCAAATGCCTTTAAAATCCCGCCAACAATAAAGCCAGGGTTCGCGCCTAAGTGGAAAAGTGTTTCGGCCAGCAACCCACTTGTCGTTGTCTTGCCATGCGTGCCAGCAACAACAAACGTTGGTCGGCTCTTCAAAAACATCTCATAGAGGGTCTCAGGAAAGCTTTGGTGAGGAATTTCTTGTTCACGCATCGCCGTCGCTTCAACATTCGTTCTTCGAATCACATTGCCTACAATCACCATATCTGGTGTCGGCGCCAAGTTTTCTTCCGCATATGGCGTCATCACGTCAATCCCCCATTCAGCGAGTTTGTCACTCATTGGAGGATAGGCCCCCTTGTCAGAGCCGCGAACTTGATAGCCTGCGGACTTCAATAGACCAGCGAATGCGCCCATGCCTTTACCCGCGACGCCCATGAGATGGATGGTCTTTATCTTACTCAACGATCCGCCCCATTATTGAGCAGGCACACGGAAAGCACCACGCGTGATATTGACTGTTTCACCACTGGTTTGCTCTGCCACGAATGCAAACCGCCCGACATAGTTATCGCCTTCTTTTCCGAGGATCGCCAACGTCCCTGTCGACGTATCTGAGGTTGTATATGTCGACACAAGGGGCGCGACCGAGATATCTCCATCTGTTGCTGAGCGGGCTTTGAGATTCACACAGATTGGGAAGGTCCCAGCAGAAAGAAGCTCGCCCACCGACTCTTCGATGTGCTCGCCGTCATTATCAACGGCTGTTCTCAAGGACGCCAAAAAAATGCGCCCATCCGTTCCACCTGTAAAGTTCAATTCTGAGGCACGCGACCCGTCATCACGAATGATGAGTACGCCAGCTTCTCTCACACGGTCGTCTTCATCAGGTTGGAAGGCAATTTCACCTTCCGGGACATCTGAATCAGTTGGGAAGGTGTTTTCAAGCCCACAAAAGACAGTGTCGTCCGTCTGTGTCCCTCCACATGAAACCATCGCGAGACTCAAACCACAAACAATACTGATTTTAAACATCATATTCCACATCACACACTCCCACATGATCTCCGTGGAACATATCGACCTCTCATTCGTTTGTCATGTCATGTTTGCAGAAATGTCACGCAATCACAGCGAATGCAACTTCACTTGTCCCGCAAAAGTCCGTGCTTTTATTAATGAGGCATGCTAAGGCGGTAAGACTATGGGATTAATTTCAAAAGTTTTTGGCACAAAGAACGATCGTGAACTCAAAAAGGTTCATCCGCTTATTCAAAGAATCGGGAGCCTTGAAGAAGGCCTACAATCACTGAGCGATCCAGAGCTTGCATCGCGTCTTGGTGAGTTGAAGAACCAAGTTCAAAATGGACTCTCGACATTCAACAAAGGTTTTGGTGACCTCGATAAGAAAGAAATTAATTCCGTACTCGACCCAGTCTTACCCGAAACATTCGCACTTGTCCGGGAAGCTGGTAAACGTGTTCTCGGCATGCGCCATTATGATGTTCAGCTTTTAGGTGGCATTGTTCTTCATTCAGGTCGAATCGCTGAAATGAAAACAGGTGAAGGCAAGACGCTTGTCGCAACAGCCCCTGCTGTGTTGAATGCCCTGACTGGCCATGGTGTCCATGTTGTGACTGTCAATGATTACCTCGCCAGTCGTGATGCGGAATGGATGGGCCGAATCTACCGATTTTTGGGGCTCGACGTTGGCGTTGTTGTCGCC
>JAHDGS010000074.1:0-8271 GCA_020627505.1 Myxococcota bacterium | reverse complement strand
AGAGCATGAGAAACAGGCTGCCTACAAAGCTGACATCACATATGGTCAGAACAATGAGTTTGGCTTTGACTACCTTCGCGATAATATGAAGTTCAGCTTCTCGCAATACAAGCAACGTGGCCATGCCTTTGCGATCATCGATGAGGTCGACTCCATTTTGATTGATGAAGCAAGAACACCATTGATTATTTCGGGCCAGGCCGAGGATCGTGCAGAACTCTACGCAAAGGCGAATACGATCATTCCACACTTGCGTAAAGACCAGCATTACACGATCGATGAAAAGTCTCGTAATGTCCTCCCGACCGAATTGGGCATCGCAGAAATGGAACGTTTGACAGGTGTTGAGAATTTGTATGACCCAAACAATATCGACTCTCTGCATCATATGAATCAGGCACTGCGCGCGCATGTTCTTTTTAAGCGTGACACAAACTATGTGGTCGATAAGGGCCAAGTTGTTATCGTCGATGAGCATACAGGTCGTTTGATGCCAGGCCGACGCTGGTCAGATGGTCTGCATGGCGCTATTGAGGCAAAAGAAGGCGTTAAGGTTCGCCCTGAATCTCGCACACTCGCGACCATTACATTCCAGAACTACTTCAGAATGTATCAGAAGCTCTCAGGCATGACAGGAACGGCCGACACTGAAGCAACAGAGTTTGCCGAGATATACGATCTTGATGTTCTGGTTGTCCCGACAAATCGACCCATCCAGCGTTTGGATGATCATGACATCATCTATCGCAGTGAGATGGGTAAGTTCAATGCTGTCGCCAATGACATCATTGAAGCACATCAAAACGGCCAACCTGTTTTGGTCGGAACAACATCTGTCGAAAAGTCAGAAGTGCTTTCACGGCACCTTCGCAAGGCAAATATTCCACACAACACATTGAATGCGAAGATGCACCGCGACGAAGCAGGCATTGTCGCACAAGCCGGCAAGCTTGGTGCAATTACCATCGCAACCAACATGGCGGGTCGTGGTACAGATATCCTACTCGGTGGCAATGCAGAATATATGTCCCAATCAGAAGTCGCAAAGGCGATGGGTCAAAGTGTTGAGCAAGTCGCAGATTTCGCTTTTCTCTCTGGTCGTCCTGACCTCATCAACATTCCCTTGCTCGTTCAGCGCGACTTAAAGAGCGGCAAGTTTCATCGAGAAATCGAAGCAGAAGTCGAAGCGGCTCGTGAGAAGGCGGAAGAAGACGGCACGACTTTTGTGATGCCAGCACACCTGCCGAAAACAGCTGAAGAGGCACAAAACTACATCCAACAATCTCGCGAAGAATTCTACAAAAAATCTATCGAACTGTACGCCAAACATCTCTCAGTTTTTGAAGCCGAGTGCAAAGCTGAAAAAGAGCGTGTCAAAGAAGCTGGAGGCCTTCGCGTCATCGCGACTGAGCGACATGAGTCACGCCGAATTGACAACCAGCTTCGCGGTCGTTCCGGTCGACAAGGTGACCCTGGTTCGAGTCGATTCTTCTTGTCTCTCGATGATGACTTGATGCGCATATTTGCGAATGAAAAGATGGTTGCCATGATGGACCGTTTCGGCATGAACGATGAACAGCCTATCGAGGCCAACATGGTCAACAAGGCTATCGAGAATGCGCAGAAACGTGTCGAGGGCATGCATTTTGACAGCCGTAAGAATATTATTGAGTATGATGATGTGATGAACCAACAGCGTAAAGCGATCTACGGTTTACGTAAGGCGATTCTCGCCGCAGACCCTGCAAGGCCGTTGCTCGAGCATGAAGAAGAAGCGCCTTCACCAGAGATCATGCGAGAACTTGTGTTTGATATGGTCGAACGCGCTGTCGTCGCCAAAACCCAACAACACTGCCCCGAGAAAACGGCGGCGGCGGAATGGACACTTAGAGACCTCGAAAAAGAATATGCCGACCTTTTTGCCGTCGAGATGGACCTTGAGCCAGGTCGCGGCGATCGCGATGACGTGATGGACCGTGCCTTCGATGCGATCGAACAATCATGGAATCAACGCACAGCCCATCTCGGCGAAGAAGGCCCAACCATGTACGCGCAAGCCGGCGGCTATATCTATCTTGAAACCATCGACACCCGGTGGAAAGAGCACTTGCAGGTCATGGATCACCTTCGTGAAGGCATTCACTTGCGTGGCTATGGGCAGAAAGACCCGAAACAAGAGTATAAGAAAGAAGGCTATCGAATTTTCCTGTCCCAGTCAAATCCGAGATGAGACCCTCGACAAGCTCTTCCATGCAGAAATTCGTATCGACAACGGCACAACCGCAGAAGAAGATGTAAATGCGCTTAAAGCCGCGCAAGTCGAGCGTCAACGCAAACAACAAGAGAGTATCTTGCGTGAAACGGCGCAACAACAGCGAAATCAAGCAAACAATGTGTCGCCAAGCAATGGTTCAATTGCTGCAGCGCCAGGCAATAATGGTGCGGCCCTGCCGCCGCCACAAGCGGGTGCTGGCTTAAACAGGGCGCAGCGTCGACGCCGAACAAAAGAGAAACGAACGCGATTGAGATAAGCAAATATGCGTTTCGTTCAGAAATGCAGGCAATCGCTCAAGCAATTATTTACCTTCGAGGATGAAGATATTGGAACCTGGTTTCTATACCTCCCTATGTATGTTGATGTTTTGTCTTTTGTCTTCCTTTGTCTTTTGTCTTCCTCCCTGGGGCAAGTTCGGTTTCCCCACTATTGTCTAATAATATTCTGGGCTTGTTTCTGCAGGTTTAACTCAAGCCCACTGCTGAAACATATCAACCTCAGAGGCTCAAGTTCGCATTGATATACTTTTCACTATTTTGATACACGAGTGCCCCAAGGTCATCCTTCGATCTGTACTATTGCTCACTAGGTCAAAATAATCCCCAACATACCTAGGCGACATACCCCAGGAGGAAAGCTAAACAGCTTATTAAATACATTCATGCACATCAAATTGGGCAAGCTTCAATGGTGCATGAAGCCAAAGAGTTATGGGCAGAGATTGCCAACTCTGAGTTCTTTGAGCTGATCGATTTCTTAAACAATGAAGTTGCGACTATTTATGATGACATGAAAGAAACGGCTCAAGACATGCAACTAGAGATTGACTATAAAAATACAGTTCTCGTCAATCTAAAGGAAGCAGCAAATCATGCCGGTGGAGATCGACATACGCTTCGTCAGCTCGCAGGCGAGATCTCAACAATCAATGCGGAGGTTTCTAAGTTGCAAGGACAAGTTGATAAAACCAAACGAGAGATAGAAAAAGCCACTGATAATCTTAGCAATTCTGCATTTCTTGAAAGGAAACTCGGATTCTTTAAAGAGCTAAAACAATATCAAAAATATTCGAGCTGGAGCCGTCGCGCCGAGAAACAGGCAGAGCAAACGGTACAAGACTTTGAGAATGGTGACATTGTCCAGTTAACTGCCAACCGAAGAATCCAGGAGAGTCTCGGCAAACTAGAGTACCACGGCAAGCGAGAAGGCACACTGAGGCAGTGGCTTATAAATATAGAGAATATTCGGTACGCGAGGGATCTTCTCAGGCATTGAGGCAGCAGAAAACACTTATGTGTTCTGGCGAAATTTTGGCTGCCACAAGAATGCTCAAAATATAAAGTGAGGGGCTTAAAGTGGCCCTTATATTTGAGAGTCTATATGCTCCGAATACTTCAAGCTAGTGTTCCCCCCTAATTCTTGCTAGCGTCAGACCATGACAACACTTATAGAATGGCAATTTGATGGTCTCGTCGGGCCAACGCATCATTATGGCGGTTTATCGTCTGGAAATCTTGCCTCGACCAATAATCAAAATCAAGTGTCTTCTCCGAAAGCAGCCGCACTACAGGGGCTAAAGAAGATGCGCTTCGTCAAGTCGTTGGGCATCAAGCAGGCCTTTCTGCCACCCCACCCTCGCCCAAATATCAACTTACTTAAATCAGTTGGTTTTCGAGGTACTCCAAAAGATATACTTGCCCGAGCATACGAAGAAGCTCCGCAACTTCTCTCTCAAGCTTTTTCCGCATCTGCCATGTGGACAGCCAATGCGGCAACAGTCACGCCTAGTACTGATTCAAAAGATGGCAAACTCCATCTCACGCCAGCAAATCTTGTAAGCAAAGTACACCGTGCTCAAGAGGCACAATTTACTGAGCAGCTACTTCGAAACATCTTTCATGCGAAAGAACATTTTCATGTTCATCAGCCGCTGTTTCCGCATATGCACTTTGGCGATGAAGGTGCTGCGAATCATACACGTCTTTTCGCAACTGATAAGGCTGCACATATCTTTGGTTATGGCTTTGATGACAGAGACAGCAGTGCGCCACGTCCCAAAAAATATGTGGCTCGTCAGACGCGCCAAGCGTCTGAAGCATTGATACGTAATGGCGGCATCGAAGCCCTTTCAATACTTGCCCATCAAGATCCGATTGGTATCGACACGGGCTCGTTTCACTCTGACGTACTTATGGTCGGCACTGGTCAGGTACTCCTTATGCACGAGCATTCCTTTCTGGCCCGTCGACAGTTGTTCGAGGAACTCAAGAAACGACTTGGAGGCACGCTCGAGATTCATGTCGCATCAGATGATGAATTACCTTGTGCTGATGCCGTTGCCGCATACCCTTTCAACTCACAACTCCTGATGTGCCCAGACGGTTCATATGTCATCATTGCCCCAAAGACATGTCTTGAAGTCCCATCGGCACATACTTGGCTTGAAAAGATTAAAAGCACCTCAAAACATATTAAAGAAGTACACTACCTCGATGTCAAACAATCGATGAAGAACGGTGGCGGCCCAGCATGCCTCCGCCTACGCGTACCCATGACAGGTGAAGAATCTCAAGCAATCCATCAAGGTGTTGTGCTCACCGATGAGCGTGCACAACAACTACAATCATGGGTCGAACGCCACTACCGAGATAAACTCACACTCAAAGACTTTTGTGATGCGTCAATCTTGGATGAGCTTAAAGAGACCTTCCGTGCCCTTGGAGACATCATTGGATTGCCGGAGCTTTACATGGCAACATAGCCCCAAGCCAGCAGCCAGTGCACTGCCCCCACTTTAGCAAGCAACTTTTAACAATCTCTTCAGCACTTGCAAAAGTCCCTCATAAGACTCACTGTTGAACTGCCTCAAAACTTATCTCCACAGCGACTCGGTGTCGGTTCAGTTCGTCTCGTTTGAAACCAAATGTATAAGGTGTATTTGCAGGCAATTCGAACACGCCATCACTGTCTTGACGTATATGCAACCCACCCTGAGACCCACAATTGTTTTCTGTCTTATCATAAACCACCGACACATCAGCATTCACATACTGCAATGTCATTTGCAGGGTTTCTGATGACCTAAATGAAATATATCTTGCTGATCCACCACGAATTCCTGGCTCACCAACATTCGAATCAAACTCATAGTTCACGGTTGTCCCAGCAACAGCCTCCCATAGATATGGTGTCTCGCAGCTATCGTTTTCTTCATGGCAAGTTGAAGAGCAGCCATCTCCATCAATCAAGTTACCGTCATCACAATACTCAAGTCGTTCTTGTTCACCATCTCCACATGTCGGACATGGTCCACAATCACCACCACAATCTATGGCTGTTTCACTACCGTTTTGACGACCGTCATCACATGAAGGCAAGCCATCTTCAACACATTGCTGCAAACAGTTTCCAGAGAAGCGACTTGAACCAGACATCACTGTGCCTTCTGGGCACCTATGTAGCATTGCGACAACAAAGACCGTTCCATCTGGTGGCGTGCGCTCTTCATCGAGATAACAAAAGCCAAGCGTACCAGGCTGAGCGTCGAGACATAGCATACCATCCGGGCATCTCTCAATTCCTTCTGGGACTTCATAGCCGGCACAAATACCAAGACATCGTCCACTAACACACTGTAAGAGGTCTTGACAATCTGATGTCGTTTCGCAATCAGGTGTTGTAGATGGAATAGAACGACCATCTTCAGCGCATACACCCACCTCTACGTCTTGAACATTAAAGAAATCCTGGCAGTACTGACTACCTGTACACACCGTCGGCTCTGCCGTTTCTTCTATCGGGCATTCACATGCAAGCTGACTATAATATGGGTGAGGGCCACGCTCCATATCACAGCTTCGTTCTTGAAAAAATGGACATGTCTCTCTGAGCATCTCATTTAGCTCCTCAACGTATTGCTGGGATTGTCCTCTTCTTCCGAGATAAGACAAGCAAACTTCCTCTGGTATTGCAAACTCGCCACAACCCATTTCCAAGTCACATGTATTCCATTGTTGACAAACCTGAATAATCAGGGCCCTAAAGTCTCGAGCAGAGATGATATCACCACATGGTTCGCATTCGCCTCCGCAATCAACTTCAGTCTCTCCCTCATCTAGTACACCATTCTCACATAACTCAACCTCTTGATTCTCATCATCGCCCTGTTCTCCTAACTGTGATTTACTTTCTGATGAAATATGTTCTGGTGAGTTTACTGACTGATTATCTTTATCACACGCAACAAAACTCGAAACGATGGCCATGATGAGCAGCACGTGTTTGTACTGACGTCGGCAAATCCAAAAAAACAACAGTAGTGCCCAACCGCCTCCAAAACCAGTCGACTGACATCCATTCTCAGATTCAAACAGTTTTACTTCCTGAACACCGTTTTCAGTATTCATAGCAGTATTATCTGAAGCTTGCTTATCCCCATCTCTTCTTAACGCCTTTGTCCCATTATTTGTGTCGCTGACATCATCACTTGAGATAATCTCATAGCCACATGACCTATCTATATTCCTTCGGCTGCCGACTATCACATTATCCGGGTAACTGCTCTGAAGAACATTCATCAGATATGGCTCTGTCGCTTGACCATTTCTGCTAACAAAATGTGTATTAAATTCATACATTGGATAATGACCATGTCTGCCTCCATCCAGTTCGATGTACCCGCCCAAAGACTCAGGATAAGGACGATCCGGTCTATCAAAACGAATTTCCTTATTAAGAACTTCTTCGAGCGTAAAAGCATAACGCTCAAAACTTTCATCTGTCTCCTCAGGAGTAAACAAGTAGTCATTTTCTCCTTCAGGCCGCAAAGGTGCAATAACAACGAAGCCATCAAACTCGTCGACAAGATCTTCAACTCTACAATCTAACCCGAACCGACCACCCAAACTTGTGCCAAGTAAACTATCACATGGTTCCCTAGAACTATTCGTCACCAGTTGTTTCAGAGGTATAGCTTTAATACTCCGCTCAGGTCGCATACCATTCGTCCCCATTGTAAATGAGAGATAAACATCATCTTCATAGATAATTTGTGAATCTTTAGCGCTTCGATCGAGCCTTACAGTATTACTCAGCCCCTGCCAAACACGAAGGCTCGAGCCAAGATCATCTGACACCCTATCATTTTCTGCAGGCACACCTCGGTAATATTCGAGATTTGGCCTCACCTCATAAAAAACATCGGGCACCCAACCACCCACCGGTCGAATTCCCATTATATTTTTATTCATTGTTATTTTTTGTCGGTGTCCATCTTGCGTTTCCCGAAATTCTGCCATGTTCTCCCCAATTGGTGGATTCCGGTTGAGTCCAAAACCCTGAACTTCTGTCTCGACAGGAACCCCGTCCGCAAGCACTAAAACAGGGACTGCATCATAAACCGATTCTACATAATGATATTCTTCAAGAATTCCTCCAAAACCTGTTGTGCCCAGAACATCAAATATCACATAATCATCCTCATAGACTGGCGCATGTTCTTGCACCTCTCCAAGTAAGTGTGTCAAAACTCTCAATGAGCACGTCCAGACTGATTGTGCCCCCAATAGGATAGTACAGATTACTAATAATATATTCCGATTCACTTCATTCTCCTTCTTACGGACGCGTCTTAGACGGCAAGCCACAGCCCATACATGTTTTATTTATTAATTTGCTAATAAATGTGCCTACATATGACTTGTGGTCTCTCGACTCGTTTTTGTTGTAGGTGATTAGTAGAATCGCCGATCCTCATGTATTTGATTTAAAAACACCTTCACGAAGAAGGTGCAATATTAGAATCAGTGTTCCGATAATAAGAAACTCCTGCTAACAGAGTTTCTACCGGTAGCCATGACTGAAGGGTCTTCAGTATTAATCTATTCGTTCAAAATGAATTTCAATTGCAATTCGATGTTGATTAAAATCGTCCCGAGCGAATCCGAATGTATATGGGGTATTCGCAGGAAGTTCGAATACACCATCTTGATGCTCCC